>CAIUAS010000055.1 GCA_903897205.1 uncultured Gammaproteobacteria bacterium | reverse complement strand
TTATTGTCTTTTTTAATTGCCACGCAAGCCAATGCTAACCATAAACGCGGGTTCTGTTATAGCGGTTATCTTTTTGCGGCGCTTGCCACGTTAACTAAAGGTTTAGTAGGCTTTATATTTCCAGGATTAATTATTTTTGTTTGGTTACTAGCACTTAATCAATGGCGACTTTTAAAAGAATTTTATTTGCCCAGCGGCGCCCTGATTTTTTTAATAATCACCGCACCATGGCATATTTTAGTGCAACTGCAAAACCCAGAGTTTTTCCACTTTTATTTTATCGATCAACATTTTCTGCGCTATTTCACCAAAGAAGCGGGACGTTATAAACCGGCTTGGTTTTTTATTCCTGTTCTTATTGGCGGATTCTTACCCTGGATTACTTTATTGCCCCAAGCTGTTTGGCAACATTTTCCTAAAAAAAGTTTAGCAGCTAAACAACGCCAAATTTACGCGTTTTTATTATTATGGCCGAGCTTAATTTTTATATTTTTTAGCCTTTCAGATTCCAAGCTAATCCCTTATTTATTACCTATTTTTCCCGCACTGGCTATTTTAGTTGGCCATTATCTTGCTAGCCACTGGGAAAATGCTAGTCGTTTACGCGGGCTAAAATATGCTTATATCAGCATGCCTATTTTAGTAGGGCTAATAGGCGCAATCGCGATTATGGGATCAGTCACTACGCTTTTTAAACAGCATTTATTAGCCACTACTCCTTACTTTTCACTCCTCACTTTTATTTGGCTGGGCGGCACTTTATTAGCGCTTCGCAGTTTTCAGCAAAATAAACCAACGGCGACTTTTAGTTGGATTGTGGGCAGCACTGCCTTAGCGCTTATTATCATCTTAAGCCAGCGTGCCGCGATTAATTTAGGTTCGGTTAAACCCCTGGCACAGATGGTAAAACCTTTATTAAAAGCTGACACCGAAATCGCTTGTTATGAAAACTACTACCAAGATTTACCTTATTACTTACAACGTCAAGTAACAGTGGTTGACTGGCGTGGAGAATTAAGCTTTGGCATGCAACATCAAGCTACCCAGCGTTGGATGATCCAGGGGCAACAGTTTTGGCAAACTTGGCAAAGCGATAAACGCGTCTTTGTTTTGATGCACTTGAAGGCTTATCAAAAATTACAGAAAAATAACGCTTATCGTTTTTATGAAATCGCCAGGACAGCCAACGATATATTATTAACTAATCACCCACTGCCGGCATCCGCATATAACGTGCGCGAGAACCGCGCGCAATTGCCGCCGCATGCAAATCAATAATATGTAATTCTGTTTGCAATAAAGCCAACCATTGCAACTCTGCCTGCTCCACTGCACCATCGGCAGCAATCACATCGCAAGCAAGTGCATAAGCGGTTTCATATAAATTTTTGGGCAAGGCTTGTTTAATTAAGCCAATAACGGCATCAATGCCATCATCCTGGTCTAATAATGCAGCGCAATCTCCAGTAACCAAATTAACTTTATGATGATCACAATGATGGAAAATGGGTAATGTGTTAACGATTTCAGCAATCGTTTTTGTTTCAGATGATTTCAACTCACCATCGGCTACCGCAGCAACTACCATTACATAAATTAGCGCAGTTTGACTGCTAATAACTG
Organism: uncultured Gammaproteobacteria bacterium; assembly: GCA_903897205.1. GTDB lineage: Bacteria > Pseudomonadota > Gammaproteobacteria > CAIUAS01 > CAIUAS01 > CAIUAS01. Next base: position 2,947 of record CAIUAS010000055.1, on the reverse strand, counting down.
AATTCATTTTTAACTCCTTATTTTTAATTAGATTTCCTAGCAACAATTTAGCATATTTTAAGCGACAGATGAACCTTCGGGATGACTATATCAATCTCGTGAGGTTTTGCATTTTTATTGCGCCAGCTAAAATCGGTGGCCCGGGGCCCTGTCGCTGCGGTACGCCTTCTTAGAGTTTATAAAATGCAAAACCTCAACGGGATTGGCTATATACTGCTAATCCATCACCATCAATTTCAAACATCAGAAAAATAAAAATGTCCTGCACAAACAAGCTCTACTAACAGTTCTAAAAACTTTTTATAACTGAGCATCTTGGGCAATTCTTTTTGCCACACGGCGGTCTTTGCCGTTATTAGTTGGACGATGGGTAACATAGATAATGGCAATATATATTCCTCTCCGTTCGCATAAAGGAATATTTTTTTCGCTTCCTTAATATAAGAAAACCGTGAGGCGGCATTTTTTAATAATTGTTCGCCGGTGTTAATGCGTTCTTTTAATTCACTTAAAGTTATTTCTTCGCCAGCCTGGAGCAATTGACTATATTTATTTTGCGTCACAAACTGACCAAACCAACGTTTAATTTGTGCAGGATTATTAATATTTTTTTGGATAAGCTGAATAATTTTATTTAAGGCTTTTGGATTAATTAAACCGCTTTCTTTCGATAACATTAACTCGGGATCAGCATAGCGCAAATTAGGATCAATAGCGCACATTAAATGCGTTAAATAATCATCTAATATTTCAGGCAACGCGGGCGCTCTAAAACCAACGGAATGGGTTATGCAATTATCATCTAAGGCAATGCCATGATGCGCTATGCGCGGTGGTAAATATAAAATATCACCCGGCTCTAAAATAAAAGTTTTAGTGGGCGCAAAATGCTTTAATAATTTAACTTCATAATCAGGCAAAAAATCATCTTCTAAAATCGGCTTCGTTCCAATTCGCCACTCGCGCCTGCCTTCAGCTTGCAATAAAAACACATCGTAATTATCGAGATGTGCCCCTACATTACCACCACGCACCGCAAAGCTAGTCATAATATCTTCAATACGCCATTGTGGAATAAAATAAAAATCTTCTAATAATAACTGTAATGCTTTATTCCAATGATTAGTCCCTTGCACTAATAAAGTCCAATGGCTACTGGGTAATCGCTTAAAAGTATTTTTAGTAAATGGCCCATGCCGCAATTCCCAGGCTCGCTCACCGCCTTTTTCTAAAATAACCCGCGCCTCCGCAGTTGGGTTACCCGCAATAGCCAACAATTTCTTAGCAGGCAACGGATTGCGAAAAGCAGGATAGCCTTGTTTAATTAACAGCGGTTTTTTCTGCCAATATAATTTTAAAAACTTTTTTGGATCAAAATTGCTTAGCGTTTGTTTAAATATCATCGTGAAGCTAGCCCTATTAGGAAGTTACCAGGAATCGTCATCATACTTTAACACTGGCATTCTACTCGCAAGATGTTTATGATTACCACGCAAAAATAACCGACACAAGAAAACCCATGCAAGCATTACCCTTAATTATCCTAGCCATGCTGCTAAACACCAGCGCTCAAGTATTACTGAAAGCAGGTATGATGCGTATAGGCTATTTTGCCTTTTCATTCGCTAACTTTTGGCCTATCTTCCAACAAGTGGTGAGCAACCCATTCATCATTGGCGGCTTATTCTCTTATGTCATCAGTGTATGTGTATGGCTGTTAGTATTATCACGGGTAGATGTGGGGCTGGCTTATCCCATGACTTCACTGGCCTATATTCTAACAGCCATTGCCGGTTTTTATATTTTCCATGAGCATTTATCACTCACTCGCATGGTAGGTATTGCCATTATTTTACTAGGTGTCTGCTTGGTAGCACGCACATAAATGCTTTTTAGTCATCGCTTAAATTTAAAGGATCAATAATGACCAAACCTTATATCAGTATTGTGATTCCCGTCTACAATGAGGCTGATAATCTGGAAACGCTTTATCAACGCTTAACCAGCGCGATGGATGAATACGGCAAGACTTATGAAATAATTCTGGTTAACGATGGTAGCCGTGATAATTCAGCAGCCAAATTAAATGAATTACATCAGCGTCGCCCTAAGCAAATTCGGGTCATTCATTTTAATGGTAATTTTGGCCAGCATATGGCCATTATCGCCGGTTTTGAAAAAGTGCGTGGCGATATCACCATCACCTTAGATGCTGATTTGCAAAACCCACCAGAAGAAATACCTAAGTTAGTACAAGCGATTGAAGCAGGCCACGACTATGTAGGCGGCGTGCGAAAAAATCGGCAAGATACTTGGTTTCGTCGCAACGCTTCTAAATTAAATAATCTCATCCGCGAACGCATCACTGGTATTGTCATGACAGACCAAGGCTCCATGCTGCGCGCTTATAAGAAAAATGTGATTGATTTGATGGTCGCCAGCAAAGAAGCGTCTACTTTTATTCCTGCTTTAGCTTATAGCTATTCTAGTAACCCTACTGAAATTGAAGTAGAACACAGTGCACGTGCAGCGGGCGAATCCAAATATAGCGTCTATAAATTATTACGCCTTAATTTTGATTTAATGACCGGTTTTTCATTAATACCACTGCAAGTCTTTACGGTGTTTGGCATGCTAGTATCCTTATTAAGTACCCTCTTTGTCGTTTACATGTTTATCCGCCGATTAATTGTAGGCCCTGAAGCAGAAGGATTATTTACTCTATTTGCTATTTTATATTTCTTAGTCGGTATTTTATTAATGGGCTTAGGCATTGTCGGTGAATATATTGGTCGTATTTATAAAGAAGTTCGTAAACGTCCACGCTTTGTAGTACGTGAAGTATTGGAACAACTGGAAGATCAATAAAATGTCGGACCCTACTTTAGCCATTAAAATTGATGTCGATACCGATCGGGGCACCCGTATTGGTGTGCCTAATATGCTA
>CAIUAS010000054.1 GCA_903897205.1 uncultured Gammaproteobacteria bacterium | reverse complement strand
ATTCAATTGCGATCGCCGTGGCTTCACCACCACCTATACATAAACTTGCAACGCCTCGCTTTACTTTATTTTGTTTAAGCGCGGCAATAAGTGTTACTAATATGCGAGCACCAGAAGCGCCGATAGGATGGCCTAATGCGCACGCGCCGCCATGTATATTTACTTTTTCAGGCGGTAATGCCAATTCTTTGATAGCTGCCATTGCCACCACTGCAAAGGCTTCATTAATTTCAAATAAATCAACATCGCTAGTTTTCCAAGCTATTTTAGCTAATAATTTTTGTATGGCGAAAATAGGCGCGGTGGTAAACCAAGCTGGATCTTGTGCATGGGTTGCATGTGCAATAATTTTAGCAAGCGGTGGCAACTTGAGTTTTTCAGCTTGGGAACGTCGCATTAACACGACGGCAGCTGCCCCATCAGAAATAGAGCTGGAATTAGCCGCCGTAACCGACCCTTCTTTGCTAAAAGCCGGTTTTAATTGAGGGATTTTATCAAACTTAGCAAGTCCAGGTTGTTCATCAGTATCAACGCTCATGTCACCTTGGCGGCTTGATACGGTCACAGGCGTAATTTCATTATTAAAATAACCGTTTGCAATAGCTTGTTGTGCGCGTTTAAGTGAGGTGATTGCAAATTCATCTTGTGCTTGTCGAGTAAAATTGAAATGCGTTGCGCAATTTTCAGCAAATACTCCCATTAATTGCCCTTTGTTATAAGCATCTTCTAAGCCATCATAAAAAAGGTGATCTAACATGGGAGCGTGTCCCAGGCGATAGCCCTGGCGTGCTTTAGGTAAGAGATAAGGGGCATTTGTCATACTTTCCATTCCGCCAGCAACCATAATATTATTATGGCCTGCGAATAACATGTCATGCGCAAACATAATAGCTTTCATGCCAGAGCCGCACATTTTATTAACAGTTGTGCAAGCCGTGGAATTGGCTAAATTGGCATAAATAGCCGCTTGTCTTGCGGGTGCTTGGCCTTGGCCTGCCGACAGCACATTTCCCATAATTACTTCATCAATCATATCTGTTTGTAAATTGGCGCGAGTAACGGCAGCTTTAATAGCAGTTGCCCCTAATTGTGCGGCAGTAACCTCTTTTAAATTTCCTAACAAGCAAGCAATAGGTGTACGCGCCATACTGACAATAACAATAGGATCATTTTGCATAATCAATTTCTCATTCATTAAATAATTCACGCCCGATCAGCATACGTCTGATTTCGGAGGTGCCGGCGCCAATCTCATATAATTTTGCATCACGTAATAAGCGGCCTGTTGGATATTCATTAATATAACCATTGCCACCTAAACATTGAATGGCTTGTAAAGCCATTTGAGTTGCATTTTCTGCAGCATATAAAATTACGCCCGCGGCATCTTTACGCGATACTTGATTGCGATCGCAAGCTTGTGCAATCGTATATAGGTAAGCACGGCAAGCGGTGAGAGTCGTATACATATTCGCTAATTTTTCTTGTATTAATTGAAATTCACCAATCGGCTTATCAAATTGTTTGCGTTCATGTACATAAGGTAACACGACATCCAGGCATGCTTGCATGATACCAACAGGACCTGCCGCTAAAACAACACGCTCATAATCTAAACCGCTCATTAATATTTTTACGCCCTCATTCACTTTACCTAATATATTTTCTTCAGGAACTTCACAATCGATAAAAACTAATTCGCTGGTATTGGAGCCACGCATGCCTAATTTATCGAGTTTTTGCGCACTAGAAAATCCGTTGAATGATTTTTCAACCAGAAAAGCGGTAATGCCATGGCTGCCGGCGTTTTTATCGGTTTTTGCATATACAATACAGACATCGGCATCAGGCCCATTGGTAATCCACATTTTACTGCCATTTAAAATATAGCGATCGCCTTTTTTTTCTGCATGCAAACGCATGCTTATTACATCAGAGCCAGCACCAGCTTCACTCATGGCTAAAGCGCCAATATGTTCACCGGCTATTAACTTAGGTAGATAGTGCAGTTTTTGTTTATGCGAACCGTTGCGCCGAATTTGATTGACGCATAGGTTTGAATGAGCACCATAGCTGAGCCCAATAGAAGCAGAAGCGCGACTGATCTCCTCCATGGCAATCACATGTTCAAGATAACCCATGCCACTACCGCCATATTCTGTTTCTACGGTGATACCGAGCAAACCAAGTTCACCTAATTTTGCCCATAAAAGCTTAGGAAATTCACTGCTGCGATCGATTTCATTCGCAATGGGCAGAACTTCACGGCTAGCAAATTGCTGCACGGTATCACGTAATAAATCCGCTGTTTCACCGAGGGAAAAAGGCAATGTAGGCATAAAAAATTCCTATGCTTAAGGTTAAGATTAAGGTAATAAAATACTTGGTTTTTTAAGCATTCTAATGCTACTTTAGCATAACTTTATGTTAATGAGGAAAAACTGTTATGGCGGTATTGTCTAATGTTCAAGCAAAAGAAGAATTATTTGTACTGGATGTGACTACGGTAACTGAAGTTCTATTAATTGTATTCCTTGCTGTGGTGTTTATTGGACTTATCACACTTTATATTCATGATAGAAGGCAGAAAGAGCATACGCTATTGCGCAATTATCCTGTTATTGGGCATTT
>CAIUAS010000053.1 GCA_903897205.1 uncultured Gammaproteobacteria bacterium | reverse complement strand
ATAAAAAATATTAATGCCGCAGCTGATTTTGCAGTGAAAGGGAATATCACTACTTTATTGAAAAAAATATCTGTAGACCTTGCAGTTAGATTTAAGGCCATGGAGAACAAAAGTAAAAATCAATGGGACAGAATCAGAGATGGTTCTATTCCTCTTCTTAAAAACTTCGAAAGCCGATTAAAAGTAGCTGGCATAGTCAATGAAGCATTACAGCTACTCGGTGAGAATACCCATGATCTGCAGACAGTATTCACAAATATTATTAATGAACACAAACAAGTTTTCTTGAATCTTTTCCTTGTAAAACCTAACGGAACTGTCAGTCCTTTAGATGGGACTATCCAAACTTATTGCAGGGATATTATTGGTATCATTAAACTTTTTGGTAATCAAGAGCAAATTGCAGCGGTGAATACCATAAATACCGTAGATAAGACAGTTGAACTTAGCAAGATGATTCTAGCATTTGGCAATAAAAATGATATTGAAGCGATAGATAGAACTCTTGAGAGCATGAAGACGTCTCCGAGTGATGCTTACAAGAAATATACTGCTAGTTTATATGGTAGTTTTCCTGCGGAAACCAACGATAATAGTCGTGAAAATATAAGTGATAAAATAGGTTTGAAGTTTTTCAGTCCTCCAGCAATCCGTGTGGAGCAGCAGGTAGTGTTGAAAAACCCTAATATAGATGCTCCGAGGGTAAACCAATCCCTTACTATCAATTCATAATCTCAAACTCGGCCGTTTGCGGCCGAGTATTTTTTTATTTTATTAAGTAGCTTTTTCAACTTTCAATTCGCGATTTTGCTTGATTGCTTCCGCTTTTTTAGGTACATCGACCCATAGCATACCTTTTTTGAAGGTCGCTTTTGCCTTGTCGATATCGGCACTATCAGGAAGTGCAATACTTCTTTTATAACAACCATAATTAATTTCTCGCGAGAGGTAATTTTTCTTCTCGTCTTTTTTAGAAACTGTTTTTTCTCCACTAATGGTTAACATTCCATCGCTAATGGAAATTTTAATATCTTCTTCGCCTAGCCCAGGCATTTCAGCTTCTACTTTAAAGCTATTTTTATCTTCTACAATATCAATAGAAGGGCTAATTGCTAAATTCTTAAATCGATCAAATAGGCTTGGCGATTCAAATATGCCATAGAAATCACGCATGGCTCTATCGAGTTCGGTTTGCAGCGCAGTGAAAGGATTTTTTTGGTATGATTCTTCCCTGGCAATAGGGATAGATTTTTTCCAATTAATTAAATTAGCCATTATCTTATGCTCCTTAGTTTGATGGGTAGCTACGTCAGCGACAGGACCCCGAGCCACCGATGTTAGCTAGTGCAATAAAAACGCAAAACCTCAACGGAATTGGTATATATTTAGTATAAATTTATTTTTATATTTCCTTGTCAGTGAAGTAGTTTAAAATATGTAAGAAATTTATAGAAACTTTCACTATGTCATACTTCTATTACCAAGATAACTAGACGATCATTTATGGATGCTAATAATTAAAACGCCAAAGCAAACTAATACGATAAATCGGCTGCAATTCCATATTAAAGGGCTTGTGCAGGGCGTTGGTTTTCGCCCTCATGTTTATAAAGCGGCTGCTGCTTTAGCGTTAACTGGCTGGGTTTGTAACGATAGTGAAGGCGTATTAATTGAAGTTCAAGGCTGCAATACAAATTCATTTCAAGCGTTTTTAATAAAAGATTTGCCTGTTTTAGCACGAATCGATGCGATTCGAGTCAGCGAAGTTCCTATTAAAAATAATGAAAACCAATTCAACATTCTTGCCAGCAAACGAGGCAAAGTCACCGCTAAAATAGCGCCCGATAGTGGTGTATGTGATGCTTGCCTAGTTGAATTATTTGATCCAGCTAGCCGTTTTTATCACTATCCATTTATTAATTGTACGTATTGCGGACCACGTTTTACTATCACCCGACAACTGCCATATGATCGACATGAAACCAGTATGGCTGAGTTTACTATGTGTTTAGATTGCGCAGCTGAATATTATGCCCCTTTAAATCGCCGCTTTCATGCACAGCCCATTGCTTGTGATCATTGTGGCCCGCAGTTAAGTCATTCGCTTGATGAATTAGTAGCATATATTCGCACCGGTAAAATTTTAGCAATAAAAGGGCTAGGTGGTTATCAATTAATTTGTGATGCTTATAATGAAAATACGGTTAGTGAATTAAGACGGCGAAAAAAGCGCACAGCAAAACCTTTTGCGGTGATGGTTGCCGATAAAGCCAGTGCAAATTTAATCGCGTCATGTTCAGCGCAAGAATTAAATTTATTATCACAAAGCACGCGTTCTATTGTGCTAGTCAATAAACAAGCAGACGACCCACTAGCGTCTGGAGTCGCACCAGGCTTATCCATTTTAGGTATTATGCTGCCTTACACGCCGCTGCATTATTTGCTGTTTGATCAATTAAATAAGGAATCGGCAGCGGCATTCATTGTAACCAGCGCCAATATTAGCGGCGAGCCTTTAATTACTGACGATGAGATAGCTAAACAAGCGCTAAGTGCTATTGCAGATGTTATTGTGACACATAATCGGCCTATTGTTATGCGCACCGATGATTCAGTTATGCGAATAATTAATAAAGCCCCTATTTTTATTCGACGTGCACGCAGTTTTGTACCGTTAGCCATACCATTAGCGCATGAATTACCAGCCACACTAGCGCTTGGCGCTTATTTAAAAAATACGATTTGTGTTACACGTGGCAAAGAAGCGTTTATCTCACAACATATTGGTGATTTAGATGATGTTGCCACAATTGAATTTTATCATGAAACGATTAAACATTTTTTGAAGATTCTAGATGTGAAAATAGAGTGTGTGGCGCATGATTTACATCCTGATTTTTATTCGAGTCAAATAGCGCCAGCATTTAATAAGCCTATTTTAGCGGTGCAACATCATCATGCGCATATCGCGGCGGTCGCGGCTGAATATCATCTCACTAAACCAGTGTTGGGTTTGGCGTTGGATGGTTTTGGTTTAGGAACAGATGGCGGTGCATGGGGCGGTGAAGTATTGCTTTATCACGATAATCAATTTGAACGTTTAGGCAGTCTGTTGCCAATAGCACAACCATGCGGCGATAAAGCGGTTCAGCAACCTTGGCGCATGGCAGCGAGTGTTTTATTTCAATTAAATCATGCAGAGCAAATTACAAAACAATTTAGCCAATTTAGCGAAGCATCCTTTATAATGAATATGTTAAAAAATAAAATTAATACGTCCACCACCAGTAGTTGCGGCCGATTGTTTGATGCGGCTAGTGCGTTATTAAATGTTTGCCAGGTGGCAGACTATGAAGGACAGGCGGCGATGTTATTGGAAAGTTTAGTGACTAAACCTCAGGTATTTAATAAAGGCTGGCTGATTGATAATAATCAATTAAATTTACTACCCACCTTAAAATATTTATTAACCTGTGATCCAGTAGAAGGCGCTAATATTTTTCATGGTACTTTAGCGGCGGCTTTAGCCGATTGGATTATTCGATTTGCCGAGCCATTAAATATTGATACGGTTTTATTGGGCGGCGGCTGTTTTTTAAATAAACCTTTAACCGAATGTTTAATTAAAGCACTGGCCGCCCAAAATATTAAAGCATTATTACCTCAGCAAGCACCGGTTAATGACGGTGGTATCAGTTTAGGCCAGGCTTGGGTGGCGGGTAATTATTTTAGGAATTAGGAATAAAGAGGGTTAATTAAATGTGTCTTGCAATGCCAGCTCGAATAATTTCTTTGTTAGAAAATGAAACGGCGATTATTAATTTAGGCGGCGTTGAAAAACAAATTTCGCTGGCTTTATTAGACACTGAAATTAGTATCGGTGATTATGTGGTTGTGCACGTGGGTTATGCTTTAACGCGCTTAGATGAAGTGCAAGCTCAACAAACCTTAGCCTTGTTTGCGCAAATGCAGTCAGCGAAAGAGGAGACGAAATGAAATATATCAAAGCATTTCGTGATGCTAATTTGGCAAAAATGATCGCTGATAAAATCGCTGCTGAAGTAAACGATAATCAGCCATATCGCTTGATGGAATTTTGTGGCGGCCATACCCATGCGATTCATCGTTACGGTATTCCCGATTTATTGCCTAAAAATATCGATTTAATTCACGGCCCGGGCTGTCCTGTTTGTGTATTGCCGATTGCACGGATCGATCAAGCGATTGCATTAGCAGAATTACCTAATGTTATTTTGTGCAGTTATGGCGATATGTTGCGTGTGCCTGGCACACAGCAAAAAAGCTTACTAAAAGCTAAAGCGAAGGGTGCTGATGTGCGGATGGTTTACTCAATTAATGATGCGCTCGCTATTGCTCAAAAGAATTTAAGCAAAGAAATTATTTTTTTCGCGATTGGTTTTGAAACCACAACACCGCCCACGGCGGTCGCTTTATTAAAAGCAAAAGAATTGTGCTTAAATAATTTTAGTGTGTTTTGTAATCATGTATTAACGCCCGTTGCAATGGAATGTTTATTGCAGGATGAAAATGCGGAAGCTTCCGTACAGCTTGATGGTTTCATTGGGCCTGCTCATGTCAGTATTATTATTGGCAGTGATGCTTATAAAAAAGTGGCGGAGCGTTATCAAAAACCTGTTGTGATATCTGGTTTTGAACCTTTAGATTTATTGCAATCGATTTTGATGTTGGTGCAATTAATTAATGAAAAAAGTTATGGCGTGGAAAATCAATATACACGTGCGGTTAAGCCGCAGGGCAATATTAAATCACAAGCGCTGATGGCGGAAACGTTGGAATTAAGATCCACCTTTGAATGGCGTGGTTTGGGATTTATGCCCAATAGTGCTTTGCAAATTAAATCAGCCTATAGAGATTTTGATGCGGAATATCGGTTTCCATTGCAAATGTCGCAGGGGCAAGAACATAAAGCGTGTGAATGCGGTGCTATTTTGCGTGGTGTTAAAAAGCCACAGGCTTGTAAATTGTTTGCTAAAGCGTGTACGCCGGAAAATCCGCTAGGGGCTTGTATGGTGTCGTCGGAAGGAGCTTGTGCGGCTTATTATGCTTATGGAAGAATAAAATAAAGAATTGCAATGTCATATATTAGTGCCGGTTAGCAAGCGCAATAAAAACGTAAAACCTCAACGAGTTTAGTATAAAAAGAATATCAAGAGCATAAAAAAGATGAGTAAAAACATGAGTGGAATAAAACGCCGTGGGGCGTTGGTTGATGTAAAACGGGGGTGTGTGGAGTTGAGTCATGGTTCGGGTGGGCGGGCGATGATGCAATTAATTGATCAGGTTTTTTTGAGTGCGTTTGATAATGAATTGTTAGCACAGAAAAATGATCAGGCTTGTTTTAATACGGAACAGGGTCGTATGGTGATGACGACGGATAGTTATGTTATTTCGCCGTTGTTTTTTCCAGGGGGTGATATTGGTTGTTTAGCGGTGCATGGCACTATTAATGATATTGCGATGAGTGGCGCAAAACCGCTTTATTTGTCGGCTAGTTTTATTTTAGAAGAAGGTTTTTCGTTAATGGATTTACAAAAAATTGTGCAGTCAATGGCAGCGGCTGCGAGAGATGCTAATGTGAAAATTATTACGGGTGATACGAAGGTGGTTGAGAGAGGTAAAGGGGATGGTGTTTTTATTACGACCACTGGTATAGGTGTTTTAGCTCAACCTATTAATATTTCAGCGGATCGCGCTAAGCCTGGCGATAAAGTTATTATTAGCGGTTATCTGGGTGATCATGGCGTGGCGGTGATGTCTAAGCGAGAGAATTTAAGTTTTTTTGCGCCAGTGGAGTCGGATACTGCGGCTTTGCATGAGTTAGTTGCAACAATGATTGCGGCGGTGCCGGATATTCATTGTATGCGTGATCCGACTCGAGGTGGTTTAGCCAGTGTTTTAAATGAGATAGCAGAACAATCGCAAGTGGGCTTTATGATTGAAGAAAATACATTGCCGATTCGAGAAGTGGTTGCCGGTGCCTGTGAATTATTAGGCTTAGATCCCTTATATGTGGCTAATGAAGGGAAATTAGTAGCGATCTGCAAATCAGCAGACGCTGAAATATTATTAGCGGTTATGCAAAAACATCCGTTGGGTAAGCATGCTGCACTTATCGGTGAAGTAGTTGCCGATGCTAATTGCTTTGTGCAAATGCAAACAAGCTTTGGCGGTAAACGTATGGTAGATTGGTTGGCAGGGGAACAATTGCCTAGAATTTGTTAAAGGTACTTCATGAAAAATTTATTTTTATCACATGAAAAATTACAGCCATTAATTAATATTTTAATAGCGCAGGGTTATCATTGCGTGGGCCCGCAAGTAAGAGATTCAGCTATCGTTTATGATACCTTAACTTCGATTGAGCAATTGCCGTGGGGAATGCGCGATTATCAAGCGCCAGGTGAATATCGGTTAGAAAAAATTCCGCAACAGTTAGCATTTTCTTGGGCGAATGGGCCGCAGGCATTAAAGCCATTTTTATTTAACCCTATTGCAGCATACCATATTCCAAGTGCAGCTGCTAATAAGCAAAGCTTCAGGCATCCAGTTTTATTTTT
>CAIUAS010000052.1 GCA_903897205.1 uncultured Gammaproteobacteria bacterium | reverse complement strand
TTAAAAAATATTGGAGAGAATTCTCAAGTTAAAACTCGTTTACAAATAGATAGGAAAGCAGCACTAGAAAAATATTCAATAACACATAATATAGATCTTGACCGGCAAAAAACTTATGATAATTTCGTTATCGCCTTTAAGAAAGACAGCGCAGAAGTTCTCTATGCGGGAGTAGGCTATAATGCAACGGGGTTTATTCCTGATACTTCCCCCGTTAAAAGTTTGCCTGAATCTTTAGTCCTCAATATTCATTTTGATCCTAAAAATAGATTCTCTTCTCCAAAAAATATTCCAGGTGGGGCATTGTTTGATCGGTATAATGAGCAATTGCCTTATTTAGTTAAATCTGAAAATACTTTGTATTTTATTGACATTGAAGCTCTTTTCATACGAGATGAAGATAAGCCTTACCTTGCTGAAAGGCTTGGAACAAATATAGATTTTATAAATTTTCTGTGCGAAAATATAAAAAAGTTGGAAGATACTCCGGCTGACCCACAAGCTTTTTTCAAGACTCAGTTTTTATTATGGCAGAAAAGCCACGATGTTAACCAATCCCTTGAGCGTAGCGAATCTTTCAATAGAAAAATTGATCAGCTTTTTGAAGAGAGAAAAAATCTTTACAAATCTTTATTGCCAAAAGTACCAAAGCCTTCGTAAGAAATTTTAAGTTAAGTGGCATTATTGGCCAATAAACCTCTGATAAAAATATGAGAAATTTAGAAATGAAGTTTGCGAAACCATAATTTACTATGCCACGGGCTTATCTGTGGCGTAACATGTGCATCAGTTATTTAATGAAAACTTCACATAAGGAGAAATAAATATGTTTAAACATCTTTTTGCTAAAAATGAGAAATTTGTCAATGCAACTACTCAGCAGTTAGCTAGAAAGATAAATGCTGATCCGAAAGAAGTCAAAGTAGCAATAGAGCAATTACAGCCTGTTTGGGAAAAGCAGTTAACTGAACAAGTTGAGGCTCAGGTTTTAGCAAATCGTAGAAATATGTTGGATAAAACTCTAGCGGACTCAGAAGAACAACATAAACACACATTATATTAAATATATACGGGTTATGGTTGAGTAGAGCAATCAAATCACTTCGATTGCCCGCCGGGTAGAAAGAATCGCCACATCAACGCCCCGCGTGGAGCAACCCCCATTTTTGTAGGGTAAATTTTAAACAGTTTCCTATGTTATGTTATCCAATGTTGGCGAAATAAGCGCCTCTAATGGCATGGGCAATGCCAGCGTTTCTTGAGGGTTATTCATTAAGCCTATCTCCTGTCTGGGTCTAAAGTATTTTTAAAGGCGAATTTAGCTATTGTAAGGATATTTATTCAAGATAAGTGGGGTTATCAGGAATTTTGCTGTTTTAACATTATAGGCTCCAACTACATAAGCGGTCCAAAACCGTCATAGAAATTAATTATCCTCTGAAATCTGCTTTTTGGTTCTCCCGACATATAAAGAGAAAAATTTCATTCGTTTGCTCAAGCCAGCTGCCATATAGCGGTTACCAGATTTGATTATGCCCTAAACCAATGCCTATCACTAGAGCCAGCTCTAACGGTTGCTAAAGCAGCCCTGTCAAAAATCTATCAATAAAGCCTGTTTTCAAATATGATAGCTAGTCTATCATAACCTCTAGAATTGTGTGATTGAAAAATGAAAGTAGGTTACGCACGAACCTCAAGCACCGACCAGGTGGCTGGATTTGAAGCACAGGTAGAAGCCCTGCAAGCCGTTGGTTGCGAAAAAATATTCAGTGAGCAGGGGTCTCTTCGGTGGCTACACGCACGCAGCTCCAGGCGGCCATCGAGTTTGTTCGAGAAAATGATGTGTTAGTCGTCACTAAAATTGATCGGCTTGCTCGCTCTATTTCAGATTTACTCGCCATTATCCAGCGGCTAGAACACAAAAAAGTGGGCATGCGCATTCTTAACTTAGGTATGGATACTCAAACCCCAACTGGAAAACTGATGCTGACCGTTTTAGGAGGCATTGCCCAGTTTGAGCGAGAAATCATGCTGGAACGCCAGCGAGAAGGCGTTGCTAAAGCAAAGGCCACAGGCAAGTATAAAGGCCGTAGCCTATTGCATTAGCTCGGCAACGGGAAGTCATGCGCTTAGTATTAGAAGGCCATTCAAAAGCAAGCATTGCTAGGCAAATTGGGATAGGAGAAGCCACCGTGTATAGGATTTTAAAAACAAATGGGAAAAAGCTATGAAACTTTTCTCTTTGATATGTTCGGAGACCCTTCACCCCTTAAAAATAAGAGGCTAGCATATCAAACA
>CAIUAS010000051.1 GCA_903897205.1 uncultured Gammaproteobacteria bacterium | reverse complement strand
TAAAAAGGAACGAAACTGCAATTTTTTAGCATCCGCTTCTTTAAAACCCACATCTTTAAAAAGATTACCTGAACTTTCTACCCATTCGATTTTATGACTCATGGCCTCTCTCCCGTCTTTCATTAAGTAATGCTTTATAGCGTGTCGCCCCTAGTTCAATATCTTTTTGGGGCGTTTCTTGTGTTTTTTTCACAAACGCATGCAGTATATAAAGCGCTTCCTCAAACTTAGCGACATAAAAAATACGATATTGCCTATCGGCCTTGATCCTTAATTCATACACGCCTGTTCCCACCGTCGCCATGTATTTAAAATCATTAGGACTCAGATTTAGGCCAGCACTAACCGCCGTTAGTGCGGTGATAATGCGTTGCTTGGCTTTAGCAGGAAACCCGTCTATGTCTTTTTGTGAGCTACCCAAGTAAACAATCTTTTTCATAAACCAGCACCAATCTTAGTTAGCAGCATTATCTAATATTAATATAAAGTTGTCAATACTTATATAAGTATCCTTCTTTTGTTTATTCTTACAAAATAGCGCCCTTCAATAAAGCCGCTTATTTTTCCTT
Source organism: uncultured Gammaproteobacteria bacterium (assembly GCA_903897205.1). Classification (GTDB taxonomy): domain Bacteria; phylum Pseudomonadota; class Gammaproteobacteria; order CAIUAS01; family CAIUAS01; genus CAIUAS01. The sequence goes on along the minus strand of CAIUAS010000051.1, from coordinate 1,113 downwards.
CTAAAAACGGCCGCCTACAAGATTAAGCTAATGGTCTTAAGGTGATTTCCACACGACGATTCATAGACCGGCCAGCAGAATTAGCATTACTGGCAATCGGGTTACGCATTCCATACCCTCTCGCAAATAAGCGGTTTTGATCAATACCCTGCCCTGTTAAATAATCGGCTATGCTTTGAGCGCGTTGTTCTGATAGTATTTGATTATGCGCCGCTGATCCGGTGTTATCGGTGTAACCTGAAACGGTAATACTTGTCTTGGAATATTTTGTAAGAACAAGCGCCACCGAATTTAAAACGGGATAAAAATTAGAGCGAATGGCAGATTGGTTAGTTTCAAAGGTTACATCACTGGCCATTACTAACTGAATAGAATTACCCACTTTATTCACTTGTACGCCCGTGCCTGCTAATTGTTGTCTTAGCTCTGCATTTTCGTTATCAAAATGATGCCCTAAACCTGCCCCAGCGGCACCACCTAATGCCCCGCCAATTAACGCGCCTTTTTCACCGCCTAACAGTGCCCCCGCTAATGCGCCGCCCGCTACCCCAAGGCCGCTGCCTATCGTCGTATCACTCACTTGCTGCTGCCCTGTGTAGGGGTTGAGTGACATACAACCACTTAAAGTTAATGTACTCATTAAAGTAATGCTCATAAGCGATATAGTTAATTTTTTAAATGTCATTGTTAATTGCTCCCGAGAGGTTTAAATAAAAATTAATTTTGATAAAGAGGTAACCCGTTGACTAAAAACTGCCACCATATAATCTTGCTTGAAATTGCCGGTACCTTTGCATTATGGCTTCACTTTATGATTTTCCAAAACCAATGCCTCATCCGGCCACTTAACCTAATGCTATTAATTAGATTAAGTGCTTTTAATAAACCGTTAAGTTTTTTTATTTAAGAATTTTAAATAGTCTCTGAGTCGGCCTCAGGAAATAAATCACTGCAAACAATATCAATGGTTTCACAATTAATACCTATTTCTGCATCATGGGTACGAACAAGCGCTTTTAATACTTCTCTTGCTTGTTCTGTCGTTAAATCATTGCGCTGAGCCTGTACGTCTTCTATTGTCCAAACAATAGCAATCGCTTCTTGGGGACATGG
>CAIUAS010000050.1 GCA_903897205.1 uncultured Gammaproteobacteria bacterium | reverse complement strand
TATTGCTTATAGTCGCGCCGATCCCTGGTTAGGATTAAATAATATCGCGGCCAATATGACGCAAGGTCTAAATTTATTGGGGGCTTCAAATGCTATTAATATTTCAAGGCCTGGTGCCCAACCAACATTTACTAAGTTTAATATGAATATATCGCGCCTGCAGGCATTGCCTGCTAATTTCTCTATATTTTTGGCCGGCGAAGGTCAATATACCGATGATTCCTTATACGCGGCCGAACAATTTGGTTTTGGTGGTGATAATTTTGGGCGTGGTTATGATGCATCTGAAATAACGGGTGATCGGGGTATGGCTGGTAAGCTTGAATTACGTTATGACTTTTCACAAACTCAATTGTATACCTTTTATGATATTGGCTCGGTGTGGAACATTAAGGATTTATCACAGCCTGCTAAACAAAGCGCGGCATCCACTGGCATTGGCGCGCGTTTGCATTTAACTAAATGGCTAGCGAGTAATTTGGAAATTGATAAACCTTTAACAAAAGTAGTATCAGCAGAAAATAATCGTAATCTGCGTGCCTATCTTAGTGTAGTGATTGCTGATGTAAAGAATTATCACTCTGATAATAATAATGTCCAAAATAGTTTGGAGCCAAAATTTAATCCGGTTCCTGCAACTATTCCTGTCAATATCCATCCTAAAGCAAAGAGCTAAAACGCCTAACATTGCAACGCTGTGAGTATATTAAAGCTAGGAATTTCCCTAGTTTACCTGATTAACCTCAGGCCTTTCCCTTAATTTGCTGTGGTAGTGCATAACATACCATACAATAAAATTAAAATTTACAAGGGTAGGGTTAATTTATGGGGTTAGATGATTACGCTGAAATGACACAATTTAGTAAAGCTGCAATAATTATTTGTAAATTTGCTACACTAGTGAGAACAAAAAAATTATTTGCAGTTGATAAAGCTAAATATGATAGGTTGATTGAAGCTATTAAAGAATTGGCTGAATATAACAACTCCGCTGATGCGCAATACTATTTAGCGGAATATTTCTATTTAATCGATGACATTAATAATTATAAGTTTTGGCTAATGCGCGCGGCTAGCAATTATAAGCCACATCCTTTAGCGAATATTCAACTGATAAAATATTGCTTAAAACAAGCGCAAGCACTGACGGCTATTGATTCGGTGGCGGCAGGAAAATATCAAGCAACTGCACAACGTCGTTTACAGTTTATTTTAGATTATCAATTAATCTATGCGGGCAGGCGTCTCGATTGGGCATATGCCAAAGAACAGGCTTTGCTCCTTGGGCGACAGCTGCCGATTGAACCCCGTGGGCCCACGGAAGTTTGGTCATTACCCAAAAGTTATCAAGTATCAATTAAGTCAAATTGCAAGCGCTTTAAAAAAATGGGGTTACAAGCAAAAAAGCTTAGTAGTAAAATTAAGAATCTTTGGAAAAGCGTAACTTACTAAATGTTTTATAAATTAAATAATGAAGTGACAGCCGCCGTTAAACAATACATCCAAACATCTTGGAAGGTGCTGCTGCGCTCGCATCATCATTTGTTGCAAGCGGTTTCTGATCCTAAAATGCCGCAAAATAAAGCAAAAATCATTTATGTTTCTGCTACCGAAAATTTAGAAGCTATCAGATCGCAGTTGCAAACTGCTTTACAGCCAACCGATTATCAACAATTGATTTTGCAAAGATTGCCTAATAAAGTTCTCACTGTTAAAGAGCATGGTTTATTGTATTTACCGCATCCGTATATAGTACCAGGAGGACGTTTTAATGAAATGTATGGCTGGGATAGTTTTTTTATTTTATTAGGCTTGCTGCATAATGAAGAAATCCAGTTGGCGCAGGCTATGGTAGCGAATGCTGTTTATCAAGTTGAGCATTACGGCAAAATATTAAATGCGAATCGAACTTATCAATTAGACCGTTCGCACCCGCCTTTATTAACTCAAATGATATTGGCGGTTTATCATAAGATCCAAGATAAAGCTTGGCTGACTAATCAATTAACCGCCATTCATAAATTTTATCAATTTTGGATAAGCCCACCGCATAAAATTAATGGGTGTGATTTGTCGCGTTATTATGCGATAAGTAACCAACCCGCACCTGAAGTTATTTATAGTGAATTAGATCAACATGGTCGTGATCATTATCAAAGAGTTAAAGCATATTATTCAACCCATAAAATACATGCTTATAGTCTTCGTAAATTTTATAATAAAGAATCCAATGAATTGTATCCTGCCTTTTATCAAGGCGATCGTAGTGCGCGCGAATCAGGCTTTGATCCCTCAAGCAAGTATGGTCCGTTTGGTGCTGCCATTACTAGTTTTGCTCCTGTTTGTTTAAATACGCTGCTATATAAAATGGAACAAGACATTGCAACCATTTATCACATTTTACAAAAATCCAGTATGAGTGAGGAATGGTTAATGCTTGCTGATAGACGTGCTAAGTCAATTAATCAACATTGTTGGGATCATGATTTAGGCTATTATTTTGATTATCATGTCAAAAAACAACGCACGCGCCCGTATATTTTTGCCACTACTTTTTATCCCTTATGGGCAGGTATAGCGTCTAAAGAACAAGCACAACGTGTTGTGCAAAATTTAGCTGCATTAGAAGCGCCAGGCGGGTTATTAGCCAGCGCGTATATGACAGGTAATCAATGGGATGCGCCCTTTGGTTGGGCGCCCTTACATTATTTTGCAATAAAAGGCTTGGCTCGTTACGGCTATATAAAAACAGCAAAGCGTTTAGCTTATAAGTTTATAAAAGTGATTAACCATGAATTTTTTCGCTGTGGCGCTATCTTTGAAAAATATGATGTCTGTAAAATATCTGCCAAAGTCCAACATACATTACAGTTTGGTTATGTGAGTAATGAAGTTGGTTTTGGTTGGACGAATGGGGTTTATTTAGAGTTATTAGATTTTTTAAGCAAGGTTCCAGCAAGAGATAGACTGTAAACACTATTAAAATAGGTAAATTAGCTTAAGCACTGTGCTTCACCCCATTTACCCTATAGCTTATCCGCAAATAACGTCATTAATTTTTGATAAACAGCAGCTAATTCTTTATAATTTTGCTTTATATCATTATAAATCCGCAGTGCAGTGGCTTCATTGTATATATGAGAGGTTTCATTGCGATCATTAAGCATTTGTAACCAGGCGGTTTCATCAGTTAACCATTTTATTTGAAAGGCTTGTTTTAAGGCGTCTTTAGGGGTGTTGGCTTCGATACCTTCGGCAGCTAATAAACGCTTTAAGGTTTTCCAGTAGAGTTCTATTACAAATTCAAACCGTTGAATAGTCCCGTCGATAATTAAAGGATTGGGATGGGTTATCTTAATAGCTTCTTCCAATCTTAATAAAGCCTTCCCTAAACTATCCAAGCTTTGTTTGACTTTGTAATCATTCATAAATAATTTTACCCTCTTCAATTATTTTTTTTCTTAATTCAGGCGTCGCTTCTTCCAAGCGGAGAATATCTATTTTTAATAAAGTGGGTGTTTCTTCGATAGTTTCTTTAATGTCTAGCCAGGTTCTGCTATTAGCATTAGGGCAAGCAATAGCAAGATCAATGTCTGAGCGGGCGCTAGCATCACCTCGTGCCCGCGAACCAAATAAATAAATTTTGTTAATGGAGGCTAGCTGGTTTTTTTCGGCAAGCAAGTGGATTATTTTTTGTAAAATTGGCGGTTGTTCTGGGTGCTTATTTATTTCATTAGCCATGTCTGCCAATTTCCTCTGGCGCGAAGTCGTCAATCGCGATGACTGCTTTACGGGCGGCATCGGCAATCTGTAATTGTTCAGCTTCTATTTCAGTTAAAACGCCCGCAGAAACCGCCGCTTTAATTTGTTCGGCTAAATGGCGTCCGCTAATATGACCATCGCGCAGAGCACTGTGTAAGCGTTTTTCTAAAGGTTCTGCCGCAATTACTTTTACTAAAGTTTTATCCAGCAAAGCCAAGGGGTTATTTTGATCATCACTAATATAAATACCGTGCGTGAGGCGTGCGCGCGAATCAGTTATGTTAATTAATAATTCAGCAACTTTTTGCCCTAATTTATCGCTGGGGCTCTTTCGGCATTTTCCTAAAGGAAAAATAATAAAATGTAAGGCGCGGGCCAACCACCGATTAGGCATATTATTTAAAAAGCCGCTAAATTGCTGTTGGATGTTGTATAAAATGGTTTGTAAAGTCCAATCGACTAACGGTTTGTCTGTCGTTGGGCAATCTTCATCGGCATGTCGTTTTAAAATAGCAGAGCCTAAATAGAGCATGCTTAAAATATCGCCTAAGCGAGCCGATAATTTTTCTCGGCGCTTTAAATCGGCGCCAATGGTGATCATGGCAATGTCTGCACAAAAAGCCAGTGCAGCGCTATAGCGTGTTAATAATTGAAAATAACGCTTACTATAAGTACCTGGCGCAAAAACCAAATAAGCGCCGCTTAGACCTAAAAATAAGCTACGCACAAAATTACTGAGAATAAAACCGGCGTGACCAAATAAAGCTTGATCAAATTTTTTCAAGCTTAATTGTGGATCGGTTTCTTGTGCGCTTTGTAATTCAGCTAAAATATACGGATGACAACGTACTGCACCTTGGCCAAAAATAATTAAACAGCGCGTTAAAATATTGGCACCTTCCACGGTAATACTAATAGGTGCGCTTTGATAACTGCTGGCTAAATAATTGCGTGGCCCCAGGCAGATACCTTTGCCACCTTGCACATCCATCGCGTGATTGATAATAGTGCGGCCCATTTCGGTCGCATGGTATTTCATAATTGCCGAGACCACGGCAGGTTTTTCACCTTGGTTTAATGCAGCTAACGTGAATTTAATGCCTGCATCAATCATATAGGTATATCCACCTATGTAAGCAAGCGCTTCATCCACTCCTTCAAAACGACCAATGGGTTGATTGAATTGCTTACGAATGCGAGCATAAGCGCCGGTAGCAAAGGCAGCGGCTTTGGCTCCGCCTAATGCGCTAGAAGGTAAACTGATCGCACGGCCAGCCGATAAACATTCCATTAACATGCGCCACCCTTGGCCAGCCATTTTAGGGCCGCCGATAATCCAATCAATAGGAATGAAGACCTCTTTTCCTTGCGTGGGGCCATTTTGAAAGGGCGCACCGCCTGGATAATGGCGCCGGCCAATTTCGACGCCGGGAGTTTTGGTGGGTATTAAGGCGCAGGTAATGCCTAGCTCTTCTTCAGTACCTAATAAGTGATTAGGATCATAGAGTTTGAATGCTAACCCCAACACCGTAGCAACCGGTGCTAAGGTAATATAACGCTTGTCCCATGTTAAACGCATGCCTAGGGTTTCTTTGCCATCGAATTCACCTTTGCAGACCATGCCGAAATCAGGAATGCTGCTCGCGTCTGAACCAGCCTCAGGGCTGGTTAAAGCAAAACAGGGAATTTCTTCGCCTTTGGCTAAACGAGGTAGATAATAATTTTTTTGTTCTTCAGTTCCATAATGCAACAGTAATTCCGCTGGTCCTAAGGAGTTAGGAACTGCAACGGTAGTGGCTAAAACGACATTGCGGCTATAAACTTTAGTTAAAATAGCAGCGTGTGCAGCAGGAGAAAATTCCTTGCCAGCGTATTTTTTAGGAATAATCAAAGCAAAAAAGCCTTGGTCTTTTAAAAATTGCCAGATTTGCGGTGACAAATCAGCGCGCTGATGGTTAATTTCCCAATCATTAGCCAGCTGGCAAAGTTCTTCAACGGGCCCTTCTAAAAAAGCTTGTTCTTCTGCGGTTAAGGTTGCTTTAGGTAAATTCAATAATTTTTGCCAATCAGGCATGCCGCTAAATAAATCAGCTTCCCAGCTAACAGTGCCAGCCTCTAAAGCTTCGCGTTCGGTGCGCGACATGTTAGGCATTACTTTACGATAAATCGTTAATGCGGGTAGGCTAAAAAAACGTTGGCGCAGCGCAGAAATATTTAACAAGGCAGCAATACTGAAGAATACCAACCACTCCATGCTTAAGCCAAGGTTGCCTGTATGGCCAAATTTAGTATGCAGCAATAATAATAGGAAAAAACTAACTGTTGATATGACAAGTGAAGCGCGCTGATAGGCTAAAATCCCTGCGCTAATAAAAAAAACAAGAAACCATGCTAAAGCAACCACTGTACTTCTCCTGACGTATAATTTCAAAACCGTGCGCCATTCTAACATTAGATTTCTTTCTAAACCTAGTATTTTAAGGCTTTTCTCAATGTGTGCTTTTGCTGATATGGGCGCTGATTAATAACCAGGTATTGACTGCATTTTATTTTTTTATTTCATAAATGGCATAATAATTTTGGGTGCCTATATAGCGATAATGCGTCCAAAACTTAGCGAATCGCTGATTTTGTAAAAATAATTTTAAATAAGCTTGGGTAGGGCGCCTTGTCAAGGCGAGCGTTGTATGTTGAATAAAATTTTTTTTGGGCATAAGCCAGAGCTGTTGACTCAGTTCTATAAAAATAAAGGCCGGTTTATTTTTTATGATAGCGTTAGAATCGGCGGTGATGACGAAATCAATGATTTTGTGCGCAAGTGCATGTTGGGTCGCATTTTGTTCAGGGCCAGCCAATTTTTGGGCGGCGGTTAATAGCCATAGGCATGGAAAACGCGAAGTAGGGTGTGTTCCTGAATAATCAATGAGTGGATAGTTGATAGCGATATTGTCGGTAAAAATATAAATAGATTGGCCAGCTGCTTTTTTAGCTAGGAGATAAATAGGGTTAGTGAAAAATTTATTGGCTCCCGTGAAACTAATAGTGGTGAAATATCTAACGGTGATAATAGGGAAGAAACATAAGCTGATTAAAAAGATGAAAATAAAATTCACCTTAATTAAAGTCCAGTTCAATTGTTTTAGTTTAAACAAATTATTCTTTTGTGAAAAATCTGCAATTATTAGCATTAATAATAAACTGCCGAGCATTACGGTTGGTAAAATATGGTAATACCATGGCGTTCGCTGGATTAAATAGATAAAGAGCATGCAGACAGTATTTATGGCTAAAAGATCAGTAAGGAAACCATAGGTAACTTGTTTGCGCAGGAAGCAATAAAACAGGAGTAAAAACGTACTAAAGATAACTAAAGTCTGAGTGAAAAGAAGGACTAACGGTATTTGAAAATTTAGGTAATAAATGGATGTGATAAAGGGTAATATTTGCGTAATATATTCGGGGGTGAATAATAAAATCGATAGACCATAAGCCATAAAAACAAAAAAACACGTAATGATTTCAGGGCGAAATAACCAGGTTGTTAAGTTTTTTGTTTTTAATAGTAAATATAATTCAAGAAAAAACCAGGCGGGCAAGAAAAAGGGCTTTTGGGCAAAACCGATAGCAGCGAAAATACCTATGGTTATTGCTTGCCAAGTTTTAATATTTTGTTGCTGATGGCGTAAAGCAATTAATAATAAATAAGGCATTTGCAACACTACCAGTAAATACTCCCGTTGGCCAAAAGCATAAGCCGGTAAGATTAAATAAGTGAAGGCAAGGGCGCATTCAAAAGTGTAGCGCATAATATTCGCTGAGCGAGGTAATATTTTTTTAAGTAAATAGTGGCAGGCGAGCCAAGAAATGCTAAGGATAATAAAAATATAAAAAGTGACTGTGGTGATAAAACTCACATGCAAATACTGGCTGGCAATAACGGGCAATAAATAAATATAAATACACATCGGCGGATTAACTTCAAAAAAATCCGTATAATAATGACCGCCTGCTAATAAGCGTTTGCCTACTTGCATTAACCAGGTGATATCGCCACTAATGATCGTATGTGTTTGCAACCAAAAACAAAAACCAAACATGATACCAATGAGTATTACCCGAAAAACTCCCAGTGTATTTATCATTTTTCAGTCTCAATTAGGTAAT
>CAIUAS010000049.1 GCA_903897205.1 uncultured Gammaproteobacteria bacterium | reverse complement strand
ATTTATTTTGTTTAAACTAGACTTTATAAAAAAATCTCAGCCCGAGTGGTCTGAGTCACTGTTAGAAAAAACATACGCATTAGTCGCAAAACTATTACACGAAACTCCTGAGCAACGCTTAAAAACTTCCAATGTTTCTGGGCAAAAATTAAAAATTGCTGACACGGTAGCGACGCTCGCAAGCTTGGAGTCCGAGTCGATTCAACTACTCAGCAAAGTTCGCAATGTTGCGATTATCCCAGTAGCGGAAATTGAAAACCATAAGAACGATAAACACTACTTAGATTTATTACGCACTTTCGATACGGTCTGGCTGCAAGATGATTCCACTGAGAATGCAGCAGGAAAACCGACAATCAATACCAATAAAGTCATGAGAGAATTACAGCAAAAAAGCATCAGCGTTGCTGGTGCGTTACGTGTTCCTTTTGCACCAGGAAAAACAAACGCTGAGCTCGGTAAAATACCATCCGCGCTGGAAGAGAGAGACCCGCAAAAAAATATTAATAGCTATTATTATTTAAGTGAAAAGGAAATTTCCTCCGAGGTTAAATCCCTTAAAGCTAAGGGACTTAATTACCTAAAGATTAATCTAGCCAATACCCGCGAAAACTATATTAAAGAAATATTGAACGCCCCCATTACTATAATGCAATATGAAAAAATCATCGCTGGGTTGGAGGCTGAGATACAGCGCTTAAATGATAAATATCCGCAATGCTCGCTTGAAGTATTTACTAATCCTGAGTTATTTACTATGAACGAAATTGAGGGCGAGAAAGACGAGAAGGGCGAGAAGGTCAAGAAATTCAAAAAAGGCGAAAAGATGGAAACAGCCAGTTTCCGAGAACAAGCCGTTGCTTATCGTATTGTAGCTATCCGCAGAACTATGGAGTCTATCTCTGCAGAACATAAAACTACCTCACTGACCCAAGCAACCTTGCGGAAACAACTTAATACACTCGAAAAATCGATGCATCATACCAATTGTTTTCGTGCATTTATCTCTTTCTTTTTTGGTGTAGATGAAAAAACCGATGGCAAGAAAAAAATTAAAGCGCTTGAGGAAGCCGTTATTGATAAAACAATTTCCATTAAATTAACCCATTCGGCGGGTTAATTTTCTGTGACTTAGGGCCTTGATTTCATTTGTGTTCCATCAAGGCCACTATAGGAATAATTAACTATTTCTATAACGTTGGATGTGACTTTCTAACGCTGCAAATACCTGTTCGTAGGAATCCATCACAAACAATACTTTTTGTAATGCGTGAGGATTATAATCTTGCTTGATCACTTCCTCGAAGACAAAAGGACGTTTTTCAACTTCATCGGTTAATGAATAGCGCGCTTCTTTAAAACCAGACATATGGCCGCTGCCGCAGACTTTAGTTTTGCCGTTCTCACGAATCAAACCATATTCAATGGTAAACCAGTATAAACGCGCCAACTCGTTCAGTTGTTGTTCTGTGGTAGCACTTAAAGCCACTTGACCAAATAATTGCAGAAAATCGGCTAACGCCACATCGGCATGCATGGGTAAATGACCAAATGCATCGTGAAATAAATCTGGCTCAACTTGAAATTCCCAAGAATCCCATGTGCGAATGCACACAACCGTTGGAAAATGACGTTTGGCAAGATAAGCAAAATAATCTCCTGGGTTTAAAAACCCTGAAATAGGCACAGGAATCCAGTCGGTCAATCCTTGCATGGTTTTACCCACTTCGCCTAATTTAGGAATCATCTGCCGATGTATGCCAATCGTTTGCATAGAATCTATCCAAGGCGTATAAGCAATATCGCTTAAATTTTCTAATTGTTTCGTGTAGAGAAATGCCCATACATCATGATCGGCTTGCGTATATTGATCCCAATTTTGTTGCACAGCCAATGGGCCATTATGTAAAATTTCGCCGTCTGGCATAATAATCAGATCAGAAACCTGGGTAATCTCGGTGTTAGTAACCGTTTGTGTCGTATTCATAAAAAGACCTGCTTGTCGTTATAATTAATAAAATTAGCCACTAGTAAAGTGCTTCAAAAATACCTTGTCCTATCATGGCTAAGGCAACGATGATTAAAAATATTAACAATCCTTTACCGCCTTTAACTTGGTAACCGCCTTTCGCAAGATTTTTGCGATAGCGTCCCCACCAAGCCATTAATGCCGGTAGTAACACTAATAACACCACGCAATAAATGCCGGCGTAACTTAGTGCTGAAATAAAAATGTTAGGATCAAATAAAACAATCGCTAAGGGCGGCAAAAAGGTTACGCTGTAAATAATGAGATTGCCTTTGCCTTTTTTAGCGATATTTAACCCATCCGCTAAGAAATCAGAAAGGCCTAAGGACACCCCTAAAAAGGAAGTCGCTAGACAAATAGAAGTAAAAATTCTTGCTAAATAAGTAATGATGTTTTTGTGTAATAAATTACTCAGCGTATTTACAAAATCACTGGTTGAATGGCCAGAATTCATGATAGCAATCAAGCCATGTTCACCAGCGCGGGGAATAACGCCCATAATGGCAAAATCCCAGGCAATGTAGCAAACTAAGGGGATTAAGCTGCCAATTAAAATAGCTTTACGTAATTTGTTGGCATCGTTATCAAAATAACCACGTAAACTAGGTATGATGGTTGCAAAACCAAACGAAGTAACAGCAACCGTGATACTGGCCGTTATATATTTAAATTCGCCGCCCGCTAAATTCAGGGAAGACACCAATGGCAATATGCAAATGACTAATAAAACATACGCGCCCAACTTGGTGAACATTAAGCCACGATTTACATAATCAACCGAACGAATGCCTAAATAAACAATAAAGCCTAAAACACCGGTAAATAATAAAACAGTCACCCAACCTGGCACGTGGATACCCATAATGGCTAACAGATTATGT
>CAIUAS010000048.1 GCA_903897205.1 uncultured Gammaproteobacteria bacterium | reverse complement strand
TATTGCTTCAATTGTGCGTGTAAGACAAAAAATTAGGCCTGGCCGCCATTATCCAAGACGTTCTTTTAACCTTATAAAAAAATTGGCAAGTGTAAATAATTCAAGGATAGCAAATGCTTAACCGAATGCCATTGGTCACGATGGCCGAAAAATATCATGAGCATAGCGACTCTCTTGACGTGCTTTTAAAGTAAATTTTTTGAAAATAACCTATAGTTGTTAATATTTCCTTAAGTTTTGAATGCTATATTATGTTTTTGATTTATAGCTATAAGTCATAGATAGATAGACTCGTCGCGTTTCAATTTTAGGTATTATTGCAACTTACTTTTCGCAATCCTCATGTGTTTTTATACACTCAGGTTGCTCAAAGCAGCTTGCGCCTAACTTAAAATTGAAACGCTTTGAATATATTTCTAAATTTGACTTAGAAACATACACTAAACTTAATGAGGTAAATAAAATATGCAAAATTCTCTTGAACAGTTATCGGATGAATTAAAATTAAAAATCGCTAGTTATCTTCCAGCCAATGATCAAGCAAAATTAGCTCAGACAAATCAAGATTTTAACCGTGTAATGCATGATTCGACAGTGCATCTGAGCCAACAGAAAACAACCAAATGGCAACAAGCAGTTGCAACTCAGAACGCCGACAAAATAAAGGAGATATTATTAACGGGCTATCTCCCTGCCGATTTAATAACTCCAATTACTGTTAACACATTTATGGGAGCACAAGCTAAGTCGCTGGTTGAAATCGTCTTAACAGGAAATGCACTTGGGCAAGATAAGTTAAGTTTTAATATTGCAGACCGCTTATTGGCAGCAGGAGCACCAGCACCTAGCGCACCTGATAAATCCGCATACGAGAATACCGCCGATTATCTCAAGTCTTTAGCTGGAAATGATATAGCACTATATCTAGCCCTTCGTTTTGATCCCTCTGTAATTACAATGCAAGACGAAAGCGGCATGACAGTATTACACTATGCGGCGAAAATTGGTTTTACAATGGGATCTAGTAGCGCTAGCTTAATTTTACATCTGTTATTCACTTCGCCGCTCGTTGATTTTTCTATCCAAGATAATCAAGGTAATACGCCCCTACACGTTGCCGCATTATGCTGTGAAGATAGAGTCACTTACCAATATGTTTTTCCTCATTTTGTTAAGGAGGCAGCAAAAAGTGGCTTTAATTTTTCAACCTTAAATAATCATGGGCAAGCTATTTTACATATTGCTGCACGAACAACTTATACCGATAGGCGTTTTGGCCTGCGAAACAATAATATTGCAAATGTCTTAAAAAATGCGCCTGACATCGATCTCAATGTATTGTCCTCTTCTGGCTCTACTGCATTTTTTTATGCCGTTAACTTTGTTCATTTAAACGAAGCCAACACTTTGTTAGAGGCTGGAGCCAACCCAAATCTATCTGGCGCACCAGATCGTGACCCCGTTGCGCAAATTGGTGAGTTAATAGACGCTTATCAAACTGAATTAGCCAATAATAATCACTCTCCAGCTAAAAATGCATTAATAATCGAATATATTGAGGCTGTTACCGCTCTTAAAAAGTCCATGTTAACTTCTACTTTTGCCAACAAACAGCAAGAAGGCGAAAAATTTCCTTTTTGGGGCAAAACAACAGAAACAAAACAATGGTCCGAAGTTAAATGCGATGCCGCTGAAAATCCTGAATTTAAGCCAAGCGGCCCAGGTTATGGCTTTTAAAAATATTAACGAACGTAACCTTTGTGAAGCAAATTGTTTCCTTCCCCTTGAAGGGGGAGGAAATTAAAAAATGATATGGGTTTTTCTGCATTTTCAACGCCTTTCGCTGTCATCTTTAAATTTAAGTTGTATGCAAGCTTTATCAAAGCTTTTGTTATGATGCACTTATTTTTACTCTGCGGTAATTCCTGGACAAAAAATTGATCGATTTTTAAAATATTAACCGGAAACTGGGTTAAATAGGTGATAGATGTGTTACCCGTACCGAAATCGTCAATATGAAAACTGACGCCAGACTCATGAATATTATTTAAAACAGCAACGCTCGCTATGTAAAAAATGTTCCCGGAAGGAATACAGACGTGCAAGATTGCTAATGGCTACAGCAACTATACACTTACGGTCTACTAAATGGATCATTCAGACCCAATGCTGACATATGTGTTTTAAGAAGCTATGTACGACAACGTGATAATTTAATTCGTAGCGCAGCGGCCCATATTCAACATATGCAAAAAGCATTAATACAAATGAACTTACAATTACATAAAGTTATAAGCGATATCACAGGAGTAACTGGAATCGCAATTATTAAAGCTATTTTAGATGGAGAGCGTGATCCCAAAATACTTGCAAAATTAAGAAATAAACAAATAAAAAATGATGAGGAAGCCATTGCTAATGCATTAGTTGGCGACTATCGAGAAGAGCATTTATTCTCCCTGAAGCAAGAATATGATTTATATTGCTTTTATCAGGTTGAAATTGCGGAGTGTGATAACCAAATATTGATGTTTTATCAAAATTCTAGTGATCAAATTGATACCGTTGAAAAGCCATTGGTAAAACGAAAATCTAAGGGTAGAAAAGCGCATCCTAAGTTTGATTTGCGCCATGAACTATATCGCATCATCGGTGTTGATACTACAACCATTCCTGGCTTCGATGTCTTAACTGTACAGTCTATTGTTTCAGAAGTTGGATTGGACATGGATAAGTGGCCGACAGAGAAGCACTTCGCTTCTTGGTTAGGCTTGTCTCCTGGTAATAAAATTAGTGGCGATAAAGTTTTAAGTACAAAAACTCGAAAAGTCATTAATCGCGCAACGGTTGCGTTTCGCATGGCAGCCTATGCAGCAGGCAAAAGCCAGACTGCACTCGGCGCATACTACCGTTGTCTTAAAAGTCGCCTCGGTGCACCGAAAGCTATAACAGCAACAGCGAGAAAATTGGCTTGTTTATTTTATCGGCTTTTAAAATTCGGTAGCGAATATATTGTACAGTGAATTGATTATTATGAAAAACGATATAAAGAACGCGTTGTTAAAAATCTTAAAAATAGAGCACGAGAACTTGGATATAATTTAATTGAAAATACAATAAGTCAACAATAAGGTTTCTTAGGAGACAAAGGGGTCCACCATAGAGATTATTTAAAGTTAAATAATCAATGCTTTATGAATTTTAAGAGGAAGGTATGTTCTCTTGATAATATTGACGCTTAAACTCTCACAATGGATAATAAGTTTCTCTCTAGTAACGTAAGCGGCTACATCAAGACAATAACTCCTCAAATTGCATCTCTTCTAGTTACCCTCAAGCAGATTGCCTGGACATATACAATGCTATAAATAAGCGACTATGCCAAGCGCAAGCATTATCTTGTGTAGGTAGTCAATGTGATTTGGATACTATGAGCGAGGAGTTGATTGATGCTTATTTTTGGGTTTTATGGGACATTATAAGTGAAGCAAAGTGTTTGTTTGAAAAGTTACAAGGTAGGTTAAAGTAAACCAAGTGAAATTATTCTAACAATTAAAAAAGGGGCATATGGGGGGCGGAAAAGCAAGACCATTTTTTTAGAAAGTTAAGATATAAATTCTCATTTAGTTTCTGTTAAAATTAAATCATAGTTCAGTGCAAAATTT
>CAIUAS010000047.1 GCA_903897205.1 uncultured Gammaproteobacteria bacterium | reverse complement strand
TATTTCTACTTCATCAATCTTTTTTACATGAAGCAAGATATTACATAACCCCATATAATTAACATTAAGTGCATTATCACCAATGATGGCCAGCAGGTTTAGCTTGTCACCACCGGTTGGCTTGCCAACGGTAATTATGTGGCCAAGATTATCTTTGACTGTAGTTGTATTTTCTGTTTTTTTCATAAATTCTCTCTCGTTAAATTGTTATTATTAAAGTTTGAATAATTCACGTAAGGAATAGGCTTTTGTGTTGCATGGTTTAGATATTGGAAAGACTGCGGATCAAACGATAATCTAATTTTCCCCTCGAAATCACCATTACGCTGCTTGTCGCAAATCCATATGCAATCGGGTGCTTCAAGCACTGTTAATTGTTGTTGGTCTAAGCTGGCCCCATTTGCTTGTAGGTTTTTAATCTCTTCCTTTTTTTTATTTCGCCAAACTGTAAAACAGTTGTCTGCTAAATCGCTAATTGCGCCACTGCCTTTTATATCAAGCTTGCCTGGCGCAATTTGTTCATCTGCGCCTTTGCGTGGATGGGTAATCAAGTGAACGTGGCAATTGTGCTCGTTTTTAAAATCGCACAACTCGTTAATAAACGTTTTTTGCGCTTTATAATCGTCTTCGGCAATATCCAGTTTGAGCAGGGAATCTATTGCAAATACCGTCACGCCATAACGCTGCCTTGCATATTTAAACACTTCCAGTAAGCGTTTTGCTTTGGCGGTTCCAGTCAAGTTGAACAACCATAATTTATCGCCGTACCAATCATGGATTGCACGAATATATTCAATGGAGGGATTAGCTAATGCGCCCGCTTGTCGCGTTAACCGCATCAGTAAACGCTTTGGTTTTAATTCTAATGAAGCAATACAAACTTTTGCGCCTTGCTTCATGCTGTCCAAAATAAGATGCCCTAAAAATTGACTTTTTCCATGCCCGTTTGTGCCTGTCCAGATTGATAATTCATCCGTCCTAAAACGTATTTTATCTTGGGCTTTTTGCCAAGGCGGCATTAAACCAGTATCTGCCTCACTGGAAGGATAGAACTCAGAAATTACTTCATCTACAAATAAACTAGCGCGCTTTAATTCAGCCGGATCAAACGACTTTGCATTTCTAAAAGCAACCTGAATTGCTTCTTTGTTAATGTCAGTTTGTAAACATTCATTCGCATCTTTGCAGGGTAATTCAACAATGCGGCAACGATGTATTCCTAAACGTTCAGCAAACGCTAACGCTGCTTTCTTGCCAGGCTCGTCATTATCCATGCAAAGAAATATTTCATCATAGATAGCGAGACGGTCATAATCTAGCTCTAACCACTTGGAATTATTCACGCCCATTGGAATTGAAAGGGCAGGAACGCCGTACTGATGCAACGTCATTGCATCAATTTCGCCCTCCGTGATCGTGATTGAACGCACATTAGGATCAAGTGCTTGCCAACCATACAGGCAAGGTTCACAGTCAGATTCAACATTAATAATTTTATTACCTTCTGGCCTTTCGACAGCTAAATATTTCCTAAAAATTAATTTGCT
>CAIUAS010000046.1 GCA_903897205.1 uncultured Gammaproteobacteria bacterium | reverse complement strand
GATCAACGAAGCGTTTATACGCGTAGAGAAGAATGTGAACATGTTGCATGATTATACGCCAAAAGAGAAGCAATTTAGTTCAGATTTTAGAAATTCATCAGGTTATGGTTCTCTGGCCGATGTGACTAAAAGTGATGCAGCAAAAAAATATTTAATTTTAAAAGTGATTCTTTATTGGCCCCAGTTTGCGCAACTTTATGACTTGCATTTCAATCAGAAAAAGGACATACTAGAAAAACAAACTGCTGAAAAGTTTCAAGGATGGGTAGATTTGGCTTTTTTAAAAATTTCGAATATGGAATCATTTTTATAGATATCTATTACATTAGGATTCCATAAAAACCCAGTTAAAGAGTGTAAAAAATATACGACATTAGGCGTGAAATCACTATGTAAATAATGTTTACGTATAATAGGATTATAATTTAATGACTGCCTCCATAGATTGCTCTTTTTCAAACCAATGTTAGCTTTCACAAGATCATATATTGTGCCGGAAAAAATGACTATATCATAATTCTCCTGTCGCTCTCTTCTTAAAAATTCTGAGCTAGAATAATACTCATCATAAGAAACTTTCACATTACATTTTTTTTCAATATCTGAAACCACTTCTGGATAATCTAAATAACCCCACCAAGTAAGAATATTTACAGTTGGTATTTTATTTTGGACGGCTTGAGATGGACTGGATACTGTCATTAAAACGATAAGGAAAAAAACTTCTATCAATAAACCTAAACATCCTTTTTTATTCATAATATCCTCCATTCCATTGAGCACTTTAGTTTTTCCAGTCGCATCCTTACCAATCATTAAACTTCATAAATTCAAGCGTGCTTAAAATTTACTATTAAACTTTATGCTTGCGAACAGCATCAAATTCCAGATTAGCGCTGTCATTCGGATTAAGAATTACCTGTTTGAATTCTTCAAATCGCGATTGATTTAATCCGCGAATAGTTAATCCTCCACTTGGATTATTTTCTATCGATACTCCCGCTACCTCATACTTCCGAAGAGCTACTGAAATCTTTTTAAATTGCGGGGCTTCACAAGGTAGCGTAGCTGTGAAATTGTCAGTTCCCATGTAAATAGTGACATCCCAACCTTTTCCTAAGTGGTTATCCGCCATGAATTTTAAAAAGTCATCACAAAGGGTTTTACCTATTTGTTCCGCTTTGTTAGCGAAATGCATAGAAAGGAAATTAGCGACGGAACCGGAAACTGCCAAAGTAGTCTTTAATCCATACCAGCCACTTCCCAGGGATTCATCAGGGGACAACGTATTTATAAGATTAGCAGCAGAGGTTAATACAAAACCACTCCAACCCAACCAAAGGCCAGTCTCGCGTTCCCATACCCGGGGAATATCTTCTTGATTAGTCGCGCTGACCAATCCAATAAAACGCGTTAATGTACCACCAGAAAAATTTGCCCAATGCGCGGTTTGATTGCCGATTTTGACGTTAGAAAACACATCGGCCGCAACGCCTACCATATCACCAAACAATTTCAGGGTATTCATAAATAGTCTCTCCTTCCTTAAGATAATGATTTGAAAAAATTCACTATACCAAAAAAAAACTTTTTCTCAAAAGCATATTGGCATAGTTCAAACCAAGGTAACATATTCTTCAACGAATAGTTTATTAAAACGAGAGTTTACTCAAACTTTGTTAGTTTAGATAAGTATATAAACCCTGTTGAGGTTTTGCATTGTAAAAAATGGTGGCGTTGTAAATAAAGTAAATAGATGTTCTACAATGCTACCGAATAAAAAAGCACGGCTAGAATAAAAATCTTGGGGATCGATCTGTAAATTAATTGCCATCTCTTGCATAAAAGTCGTTGAAATAACCGGTTTGTCCTGCTGCTATTTCAAGCTGTAGCAAAGTGTTTTTAGGAATCATTTTTCGACTTTGCAGCATGGCGTTATTTGTTTGAAATTGCGCATTTTATAATGCGAAAACAAATCATTTTCCATCGCCTTTATATTCTCTATTTTTTAAATCGCTTTTCCAAACTTAATCTGCTGTCCGTTAATAAAAATACCTTTAGCATCCATTTTTAAGGTATTACTGCCGACTTTTAATTCAATGGCTTTGGCCGCTTCTAAGGAACTTTTGCCTGCGATTAATCGAATCCTCTGATTGCCTTGCTTAACAAGAGTAGTTTCAGTGTGCTCGATGACACGCGTAAAATCTTTTTCTGCCCGCCAAAAAATATTTTGCTCGCCTGCTTTATCCTCAAAATGCATTTCATTATATTGAGTGGAAGCACCTTTTTTTGTTGAGCGTGTTTTGAGGCCGGAACGAGTGTGATGCAACGGTAATTCATACGGCGGCATATTGTTCGCGTTATGAACGCTACCGATAATTAATGGCCGATCCGGATCGCCATGCTCAAAATTGACAATCACTTCCTGGCCAATGCGCGGATGAAAAATCATGCCCCAGTGTTTGCCCGCCCACCGGTGCGCTACGCGCACCCAGCAAGAATGTTTATGCTCACGGTCCCAATGAAAATGCACACAAACACGGCCGTGTTTATCGATGTGCGCTTCTTGGCTCTCTTGTCCATCACCCACAACGGTGGCTGTTTGATGGCCATGTATTTTGGGGCGATGCGTATGTTGTTTAGGGCGTGCCGTTATTTTAGCAGGCAAGGCTTTGAATGAACCGTGATAGAGATGCGCCTGGTCATTGTGACGACTTTTATGATGCGTGGCATCGTGGGCGTAATGATGGACTGTGGCCACAACATAATCGCCCACCTGCTGGGAATCAGGATGCCTGACTAAACTAAAAAGCTGGCCAGAAAATAAAGGCACATTGCTAACCGCTTCTACCCATTCATGCCAGGCTTCTTCTGCCTCTGCCCGCAACTGCGCCAGGGGTTTTCCCATTGATAGTTCGCTAAACTTTCCGGGATGTTCATGCCAACTGCTTTTATTGGCCGCTGCTAATTTAGGTTGGCTTTCCTGCTTCGCCTGTAATGTCGCCTGCGGTGTTAGGAAGTTATAATCGCTATGAAAAAATTCGCCGGTATAATAATCGCTTTGTTTTTCCCAATAGCTAATTTCGCCACTCCGCATTGAATCGCCCGCATAGGTCAATGAGGGTTTATTTTGATGCTGATAACCGCCGACGTGATCCGCTAATATCAACGTATGTTTATTTTCCTCGTGGATAAAATAATAAAAAATGCCTTCGTCTTCTAATAAGCGATGAATAAAATTTAAGGTGGTTTCACCATATTGCACACAATAATCACGCTTGGGTAATTGGCGTTTGACGTGTTGTGCATCGACAGGAATATGATGCGCATCGAGTAATTTTTTAATCAGGTCTATCACTGACATATTACGGAAAATGCGGTGGTTGGATTCCCAGTTTAATAAATCCATGGTAGGCACCATTTCCAAGGTATATTGCCGCCAACCACCTCGCACCAAACCAGCAACCATTCGACTTACCACGCCGTGAAAATAACGTTTAAACTGCTTGGTCTCGTCATTCAACTGCACAGCGATCGGCTTAGTCAGCAATTGCTGGGCTTGAATATCAGTGTTCTGTGAATAAACCGTGATGTGAAATTGATAAGCTTGCGAAATGCCTTCATAGCCTGTTAATTGCGACACAATGAATGCATCCGGAATTGGGGCTTTGATTTTTAACAGCGCATCCGCCCAAACACTCGAATTAATATCGATGTCTTCAAATGCGGGTGAGGCGATGCGTGCACTTAAATTATCGGGCAGACCGATAGGGCCTGGAATTACGGCGGGGCCTGAGACACCATCGGCTTGTGGTAATAAAACGCCGATTGGTTGTTTGTGGTGTTTTTTGTGGGGGCGCGCGGGTGAATTTACTGAGATTTGCGATTGCTTAAATACCGCTAATGCGGTTTTTATGGCGCTGTTGTAATTAGTTGGGTTTTTTGAAGAGAGAATAGCGGGGTGATTGATGGCTTGTTCTAGCATTAACATGCGCCAAGTGTCGCGGTCTTGTTGCATGCTTTTTTTGTATAGTAAATAATGATCTAAATGACTGACAGCCTGATAAAGTCCATTTAAATCACTGTTCAGCATCGCTGTGCGCATCGATACAAAAAAAGATTTATAGAACGAATTATTATGTGACAATCTTTTTGAAGGTTTATCGGTTAAATACCCTTCTCCAGATTGGTAAGCAATGTCCAATAACACCAATTTTGCTTCAAAAGGCGTGGCAGCGTCTTTAAAAAATTGATTATGCGTTCGCAAGTAAAGCAACTTTTCACTAATGTCCTGTCGCCAGGTTTCTTCAATGCCGGTAAATTTCAAACGACTTGGCGAATTATAGTAACTCGCATAATAATTAAAACCTTTTTGCGCGCTATCGATTACCTCCTGAACATCTTTGTCAATTTCAGGAAGCTGCGCCAACCTGCTTTTATCGTGCAAATATAAATAAGGCTGCAAACTTACCAGTGTTTTGGTTTTGTTCTCATCTATCTGCCAAATATATTCGGCTCCATAAGTTTTATTGCCAGTTACTCGTTTTGCAACTAAATGTCCGCGCCCAATAGTCAAATGGCCTTGTGAATCCAGGTAAAAATGCTCAACGTCACCTTCATGTTTAGCGCAAATTGGCTTATAAGCAGTATAAAACAATGTATCTTCTTCTTGCATATCCATCTCCGAATAATTTCTAAAACTTATTTAATTTCATCTGTTAGTGAGAATAATTTTCCGTCACATTCAGGATTGCGTTTGAGCATGAACATGTAGTTATTTGGATACAATACTTCCAATACGTCGGTTGGTTTATGGCGAGTCAATAATAACAAAGCACTGAAAATCTCTTCATCTATTGGCCCTTGAATATTATTTCTATGAAATTGAATCCCCATTAATACTGCTTCTTGTCCATTTCCATTAAAATCACCGCGCATAAGCAACTGCATTGTTGTACTACCATAAGGCGGACCTTCTGGATCCCAAAATTCTAATTTTAAGTGGACAGGATCAACATGCAAAAATTTAAATTGATCACCCCACTGATGCATATCACGAACACGATTAAATTTATAAAATTGGCTCCATGATTGTTTTTGATTATGTGAATACCATAAAGAATTTGTGTGATCATCATTGTCATCATCCAGACGAGGATCGGTTATACAAACAAAACTATTTGGAACAGCCAGCGCAGGCATTACATCAGCAATTTTTTCATTAAATTGAAAATCATTCACAGCGCTTTTTACCGCAGGCTTAACCTGTTTTAACAAGCGAATGGCCTGACAATCTGTTTCGACTCGATTTATTAAAGGGGAATAATTTTTATTATAAAGATTAATAACGTCTTTATCGTCAAGCCGTGTACCTACCGTCCCATCACTGTCATATTTCCCCGCTTTAATTAACTGAATAATATCCAAGCAATTAGTTGGTAACCCTTGATCTTGATAATTAGATTTCAAATACTCCAGTTGATCTTTAAATTCCTGCTGGTAAATGGGGCTGTCCCAAAACTTTCTAGCCAAAGCAACATTAATATCCTGTCCAGATAAGCTTTTTACGCCTAAGTCGGGTGATATCCAAACGGGATATTTTCCTTCAGGATTTTTCGAAGCATTATTATTTTTTATCGCAGACCCTTGTATTTTATTTTGTTGCAATTCAGTTATTCTTGTTTGATAGGCCTGTAACATGCAGCTATCGTCTTTACAAATATCGCGGTTTTTCAGCCAGGTAAGCTGTGCTTTCTTTAAAGCTTCTTTATCATTCGTATTTTGCAAAGCTGTTTTGTAAATAGCTGCCAATTGCGAGTCTGCTTTGGATAATTCCACATTGGTGCAAATCATTTTATCTTGCAGCCTGCTGGCTTTATTGCAATCAAAACTAGCTGCCAGTGAAAAATTGGAAAAACTTGCTGTTGATAATAATAAAATAGTAACGGCTAATTTTTTCATTAAAGTTCCTTTTAACTTTTTTAGTTGTAAATATTCTTATAAAATTTAAGTCTTTATTATTGATATTTTTTCCAATCGATTTTTAAAAATTTTCAATTGTGTGCGCTATTTCATGTTGAGATAATGTCATAACCATAACCCATTAGAACCTTGCTCTTATTTCCGGAGCAAATTCACCTATTCACCAAAAATAACATGATCACCAATCTCAATAATCCCCTCATCGCCCATTTCAATAAATGGATCGCCATCGGCAATTTTCACCGTACTCATGCCGCTGGTAATTTTACCGTCGTGATCAGTTTTATCATCAACACGTGCAGCACGTTGTCCATTAATAATTAAACAAGCATTACTGTGTTGGATGACACCTTCAGAACCATCGTCACAAGTAATTTTATCGCCTACTCTAGCTGCCGGCTGATCGCCTATACTGACATTGGGCGATCCTGCTTTAATCGTGCCGCCATGATGTAATGCGGGTGTTTTTTTCGGGCAACTATGACTATCGCTTACACGGGCTGCGGGTTTTGACATATTGCTTTCCTCATCCTGCTTTATTCATTTTGATTTTCTGGCCGTTGATAAAAATACCCTGTGTATTAACAACAATTTGATTGCTACCTACTTTTAATTCGATGGCTTGTGCGGCTTCCAAGGTGCTTGAACCGGCGACCACTTTAATAATTTGATCGCCTTGATTAATGGTCGTTGTGTCATTATTTTCGACCACACGCGTGTGGTCTTTTTGCGCGTGCAGATAAATTTCTTCCTGGCCTATTTTATCTTCAAAACGTAATTCATTCGCTTGAGCAGGGCTGCCATTTTTAGAGGTGCGAGTTTTAATTCCACTTTGTGTTAGATGATCCGTTAGCGCATAAGGTGGCATTTGATCGGCATTATAAACACTGCCGACTACGATAGGGCGATCAGGATTGCCGTTTTCAAATTGCACAACGACTTCCTGACCTATCCTAGGATGAAAAATACTGCCCCAGTTTTGTCCTGCCCAGTTTTGGGCAACTCGCACGCGGCAGGAACTTTTTTGTTCTCTGTCCCAATGAAAATGCACTTGAATACGGCCATATTGATCAACATTAATTTCCTGGCCTTCTTGGCCATCACCAATGACGGTTGCAGTTTGATGGCCGGATATAATGGGTTGGGGTATTTGCTTGGCAGAACGATATTGCACGGTTTTAGGCAGACACCCAAACAGATTACTATAATGACTGGATTGATTTGAGCTACCGTTAGCGCAGCTCCCTAATTGGGTATAATCATAAGCTGAATGATTAACGGCTGTTAAATAATAATCACTATTTTCTGAATCACTGGGATGATTAATTAAATTAAATTTAATACCTGGCCTGAAGGCTGGGTAATTACTGCTGCCTTCTATGAATTGATGATTTGCCTCTAGCGCCTCAAAATGCTGCTCAGCTAATGCCTTACCCTGGCTGATATCAATATGATGGCCGGGATAATCATATAATTGAAATTGACCCGCAGCAGACAATTTTGGCTTTGCCGATTGCTTAGCTAACAACGAAGCATCTGGCGTTTCAAAATTATAATCGGTATGAGTGAATTCTCCGGAATATAGATTATATTGTCTGTCCCAATAATTAATATAATGCCCGCGATAATGTTCATCATTTCGAAAAGCGATGCTGGCTTCGCTAGCGGATTTAAAAACAGTAGCATGATCCGCCAACATTAAAGTATGCTGATTTTGTTCCTGTTTGAAAAAATAAAAAATACCTTCTTCTTGTAAAATGCGCTGAATAAAATTTAAAGTGGTTTCGCGATATTGCACACAATAAGCACGCGGTTTATAACTGCCGGTTAAACCACTAAAATCCATTTTTATATTTAACGAGCTACAGAGTGTTTGCACTATGTCAGTTATTTTTTTATTTTGAAAAATACGACAATCGCTGCTGAAACCCAATTGCCATAAGGAAGGGCTGATTTCAATCGAATAACGGCGCAGACCATTGGTTATAGCGCCCGCCCGAAAGCGGCTGATGATGCCATTAAAATAATAGGCATTACTGGCAGTATTAATTTGGACGGTGGCTGTTTTAAGCAGCAATTGATCAGCAGTAATAGCTGTATTTTCTGAGTAAGCGGTTGCGTAATAACCGAATAACTGTGAAATGGCTTCGGCGCCTGAGAATTCTGTCAGAGTAAAAGTTTCGTTCAGAGGCGTCATTAATTGCAGGAACGGATTATTGTTTACAGACATGAACATACAGCTCCCTATGCAGAAAAAAATTAGTGAAGGTCCATAAAAACACTAATTTAGTATTATTTTCATAACTTTTCAATTACTAAATAAATAATTTCGCACTTTGGGGAACTCATGGGCTTTTTGCATGAGCCTTGTCTGGTTTATGCTAGCTATGATCACGCCACGGTGTTAGCTCGGTTTTTCACATAAGAAAATTATTTTGTTAGCGGCAACATTAAATTTACCACTATCCTTTTTAAATCCTCATATATAATTGGCTTTGTTATAAAATGATTAATTCCAGCTAATACACATTCTTCCTTTAAATTCTTGTCAAGCGGATAAGCACTCACCATAACTATGGGTCGTGGTGATATCTGGTTAAATTTTTCCATTTGTCTTATTTTTTTACTTACCTCAAAACCGTCTATATCTGGCAAACCACAGTCTATTAATATCAAATCGTATTGATTTAAACATTTTTCTATTGCTTGGTTACCGTTGACAGCACAGCTTATTTCACAAGCCATTTTTGTT
>CAIUAS010000045.1 GCA_903897205.1 uncultured Gammaproteobacteria bacterium | reverse complement strand
TTTACGCGTTTTTCCGGGTTGACTGGGTATCTCTTCAGCTTTACTGATTTTTAATTGTTTATTTGATTCATCCATGCAAACAACAGGATAACGACTATTACTATTATAAGGAGAATAAACCTTTATGGCTTTAATATACAAAATTAATGAAATGTAGTAGTAGAGAGAACAGAAAAAATCTTTTTCGCCCCTCTTAATATTTCCTTAAGGTTGATGCCTTATTATTAAGCCAAGCTTAAAACTAAGCATTGGAATTTTTGGCAATATATACTCAAAGCGTTTCATTTTCAGGTTAGGCGCAACCTGCCTTGAGCAACCGGAGTGTATAATAATACATGAGGATTGCGAAAGGCGGGTTGCAACAGCACCTGAAATTGAAACGCGACGAATATAGTTGCTAGAGACAGCTCAAATCTGTCGCTCGCGACCGGTTTAAATAGATTTATTAAAACAATTTCGAGGCCCAATTAATATGCATCAGCAAAACGAAAATCCAAACCATAGCAAATTGACCACATTACAAGAAAAAATTTTTCTAGATGCCCCAATAAGTGAGGAAGGGGTTAAACGCGTGATAAATGCCTTAAAAACTAATCCCAAACTGGTAACTCTCAAAATTAGCAATGCTAAGCTTCAACCTGATACCATTACATCTATTGCAAAATGCTTAGAAAATAATACTGTATTACGAAAGCTTGTTCTTATTAACAATCAAATTGAAGACGAAGGCGCCAAGGCCATCGCACTCGCCTTGACCAACAATACTACCTTGCAAAAACTTTCTCTTCATTCAAATCACATTAGTGATGAGGGCGCCAAAGCCATCGCCCTTGCCCTAGCAAAAAATACTACATTGCAAGCGCTTTCTCTTGCCAACCGTAAAATTGCCAATGCGGGTGTACAGGCCATTGCTAAAGCTTTATTAACAAACATCTCATTAGAGAGTGTTAATTTAGGCTACAGCAAGGATCCCCTACTTCCATCTAAAGAGATTAAAGCAAAATTTTACAATTTATTTTTCAAACATATCGAACTATTAACCGAGAGGAATAAGCTAATTAAACAATATCCAACTAATGCCGCCCAAATCAAACAGCATTGTCATCAACATGGTTTATACAAAGCTTCTTCCAATGAACTACCCAACAACGATTTTTCAAACAATAATAATAAAGAAGAACAAAATGATGTTTTTGAACAAGACTTTGAAAAATTTACAAATAACTTAAAAAACCACCTAAATGAAATAGCTCCGCTTCAAAATAGTCAATATCAAGGAGAAATTGATTTCCAAAAAGCATCAACAATTGCAGATAATTTAAAAAACAACTCAGAACACAAAAACCTTAAATTTAGTTACTGTACAATTCAATTCAACGAAATTAAGCTGATTGCCGATGGTTTAAAAAATAATAACACAGTATGCAGCCTTAGTTTTTTCACCTGTCAGATTAATAATAAAGGCGCCGAACTCCTTGCTGGAGCCTTAAAAAACAATATCTGCCTGGAAGAACTTGATCTTTGTTACAACAATATTGATAACGATGGATTCAAAGCTTTAGCAAACGCCTTAAAATATAATACTACATTGCAAAAATTTATTTTTTTTAATAATACCGACACCAATAGTCCTGCCTCTGAGGAAATTAATTTATTAATAAAAAGAAATCTTTTAATTAATAAATATTCTTGCAGTGACCGCTGCGTAAGTGAAATTAAGAAGTTTTGTCATGGCCAAAATTTATATGTATTTTCGCTTAACGAACCAGAACAAAGCGCACTAATTTCAGGAAATACTCTATTCACAAGCAATATTAACAAAGAAGAGCCGTCTAAAAATTTCATTGAAGAATTTGAAGAATTCAAAAGTGAAGTGTTAGAACATAATAAAGCCAAAGCAGAACCTGAAAAAAGTTGCACTATTAGTTAACAATATTTATTACACAAAGCTCAGTAGATACCACTGGCAACTTTTACTCTCGTTTGGCAGGGCCACTTTTCATAACTTCCCGAAAAAAAGCCCTGTGTACTTTTTTACCATTATCCAAATGTGACAAGTATAATCAAAAAAATTGCCACAACCCTCACTTTATCTTAAGCTAACCCGCATATTCAATTGAATCTATCAGGATGTTCACTGGGGGTTAGC
This sequence comes from uncultured Gammaproteobacteria bacterium, assembly GCA_903897205.1. Classification (GTDB taxonomy): domain Bacteria; phylum Pseudomonadota; class Gammaproteobacteria; order CAIUAS01; family CAIUAS01; genus CAIUAS01. The sequence goes on along the minus strand of CAIUAS010000045.1, from coordinate 6,375 downwards.
TACAATTCCAATATCCAAAGATAAATTACTAACTTCTTCCGCAATCTTACGCGAGACACCATGTTTTAACTGTATTTCCAATTTTGGATTATCCTCCAATAAATCAGGCAAAATTTCCGAAAGTATGTGGATAGCTATTGTTGATTGATTTTTCAAGGCGCTTAATCGCCAAAATGTAACCTAAGCAACCCTATTCTTATCATAGCTATTTTCATCAATTAACTCTGGAAAAAAGCGAGCTTTTCCACAAAAACTTACTATAATGGCAACTAAGATAAACCATGCTTAAAATTATTCGATGCCACCTAAAAAAGCGACCGACCAACTGCAAACCACTTGCGCAACCTGCGCCTTAACGCAATTTTGCTTGCCCATGGGTTTAACTGAACGAGAATTAAAAGACTTAGAGGCTTTAGTTAAGCACCGTAGAATTTTTAGTCGTGGTGAAATACTGCATCAGCCAGGTGATTTTTTTCAAAATTTTTATGCTATTCGTGCTGGTGCCGTTAAAAGTGTGACCATTAATACGGCTGGCAACGAGCAAGTATTTGGTTTTTATCTACCAGGCGAAGTCATAGGTTTTGAAGCCATCTCCACCCAAAAATATCCTCACTCAATCATTGCCTTGACCGAAACTTCAATCTGCGAACTCCCTTTTACTCACTTGATGCAAATGAGTAAAACTCACTCAGGCTTGCAACATCAGCTATTAGCGCTTGCCAGTCAACGCTTAACTATCGATACGTGCATACATTTCACGGACACCCAACAAAGAGTCATCGCATTTTTATTGAATGTCAGCGCACGGTTAAATCGAAGCGCTGGCCTAAAGCGCATATTTGACTTACCCATGTCAAGGCATGATATTGGCAATCATTTAGGGTTAGCCATGGAAACAATTAGCAGAATTATTCATCACCTGAAAAGACAGGGACTGTTAGCGGTACATCATCGTTCGATAGAACTATTAAAAATCCCCGCCTTAAAGGCATTGGCGACTGGTAATAAGTAGTCCCTTTGCCAAACCTAGTATTTTGCTTGCCAGGAAGACTTCCTATAGAATCAATCATAAGCTTAATTAATCAAGCTTAACTTGATCTAGATCAATGTTTTTAACCCTGGCTTTCTCTATAATGCCTGCAATGAAAATTTATCCTAAAAAATAACTTATGTTTAAGCGATTAACTCTAAAGTGGGAAATTGTTCTGCTGTTAACAGTGAAGCTTAGCCTGCTCTATCTATTATGGGCTCTCTGCTTTGCTCACCCACTTGATAAAAATTTGCACTCTAACGATATTATCCAACATCTTATCACTCAAACGAAATAATAATTATGATAAACCTCGACGTCGTAGAACTTTCACGCTTACAATTCGGCTTAACAGCCATGTTTCATTTTATCTTTGTGCCACTGACCCTCGGCATGTCCGTGTTATTAGGCATCATGGAAACCGTTTACGTCATGACGGGCCGCACTATTTGGCGCGATATGACCAAATTCTGGGGAACGCTCTTTGGGATTAACTTTGCCATGGGCGTTGCCACCGGCATTACCATGGAGTTCCAATTTGGCACCAACTGGGCTTATTACTCGCATTATGTAGGCGATATTTTTGGCGTACCCTTAGCAATCGAAGGATTAATGGCCTTCTTTTTAGAAGGTACCTTTATCGGTTTGTTTTTCTTCGGCTGGGATAAATTATCCAAAAGCGGCCACTTAACCGTAACCTGGTTAGTCGCGTTGGGTTCGAATTTATCTGCCTTATGGATTTTAATTGCTAACGGCTGGATGCAGCACCCCGTAGGCGCATTTTTTGATTTTCACACCATGCGTATGGAAGTGAGTGACTTTGCAGCGGTATTATTTAATCCAGTTGCCCAAGCTAAATTTGTCCACACGGTTAGCGCCGGTTATGTGACTGGCTCCATCTTTATTCTAGCCGTCAGCGCTTATTACTTATTACGCAATCGAAATACTGCTTTAGCCAAACGTTCTATTGCCGTAGCAGCCGCATTTGGCTTAGCGTCAGCCTTATCTGTTGTTGTATTAGGCGATGAAAGTGGTTATTTAGCTAATGAAAATCAGCAAATGAAAATTGCTGCGATGGAAGGAATGTGGCAAACCGAAAAAGCGCCCGCCAGCTTTAACTTAATAGGTTTTCCGGATCAAGCAACACACACCACTGAATATGCAGTGAAAATCCCTTATTTATTAGGACTGATCGCCACCCGCTCGATTGATAAACCCGTTTTAGGAATTAATGATTTAGTACAACACGCCTCCGTTAGAATTAATAGCGGCATTAAAGCCTATGCTGCTTTGCAAACACTGCTCGTCAATCCACACGATCATGCCGCCCAAACACAGCTCAATCAATATTCCGATGATTTGGGCTATGCTTTATTACTAAAACGTTACACCGATAAAGTAACCGATGCTACCCCAGCTCAAATTCAACAAGCTGCGTGGGATACCGTGCCCAATGTTACGCCATTATTCTGGAGCTTCCGTTTGATGGTCGCGTGCGGATTATTTTTCATCGGGTTATTCCTCTGTATTTTTGTAATGACAGCTAAACAAAAAGAATTAAAACCGTGGTTGCTATGGATATGTGTTTTAAGCTTGCCCCTTCCGTGGTTTGCTGCTGAATTAGGCTGGTTTGTTGCCGAACACGGTCGCCAACCTTGGGTCATCGAAGGAATTTTACCTACTTTCCTCGGTGCCTCTTCATTAAGCACTGGCGCACTTTATACTAGCGTGGTTGGATTTACTGTTTTTTATAGCTTACTCACCTGTTTAGAACTTTATTTAATGCTGAAATATATTCGCCTAGGGCCAGAATATATTTTGCAGAACAAAGAAAATTCTACGCAAAATCACTAAAGCATCAATAGAATAATGAATGAGAGGAAAAAATAATGCCTATAGATTACGAAGCCTTAAGAGTTATTTGGTGGGTTTTGCTCGGAACCCTATTAATTGGTTTTGCGGTAACGGATGGCTTTGATTTGGGCGTAGGAATGCTGCTACATTGTGTTGCCAAAAAAGACTTGGAACGCCGCGTCGTATTAAATTCAATTGGCGCCGTGTGGGAAGGTAATCAAATTTGGCTGGTATTAGGTGGCGGCGCTATTTTTGCTGCCTGGCCTACCATATACAGCGTTTCTTTCTCCGGCTTTTACTTTGCCATGCTATTAGTATTATTCGCCCTCATTCTTCGCCCCATCGGATTTAAATACCGCGCTAAAATTGATAATCCACAATGGCGTAAAATGTGGGACATCTGCTTATTCTTAGGTGGATTTATGCCCGCATTATTATTTGGCGTCGCTATTGGTAATGTGTTACAAGGCGTTCCCTTTTATTTTGACGATACTTTGCGCTCATTTTATACAGGTAACCTCCTTGGCCTGCTTAATCCATTCGCTTTACTGTGCGGCTTAGTCAGCGTAGCTATGTTAATTATGCATGGCGGCTTATTTTTAAGTATAAAAACAGAAGGGGCTATTCAAAAACGGTCGGCACGTTATGCCATGATTAGCGCCGTAGCTTTGATTATATTATTTGCAATCGCCGGACTATGGACTACTTATTTACTAAAAGGTTACGTATTAACCAGCGCTATTACCCACGATCAACCTTCCAACCCACTTTACAAACAAGTCAGCATGCAAGTGGGCGCCTGGTTAACTAACTATACAAAATATCCTGCTTTTACCTTAGCACCGCTTGCAGGTTTTGCTGGCGCTTTATTTGCGTTGTTATTAACTAAATTTAATTATTATCGCACTGCTTTTGTAGCTAGCGCATTTAGCATTGGCGGCATTATCGCTACGGTTGGCGCAAGCATGTTTCCTTTTATTTTACCCTCCAACATACATCCTGAAATGAGCTTAATGGTCTGGGATGCTTCATCCAGCCAATTAACTTTATTCATTATGTTAATTGCAACCATTATCTTTTTACCCATCATTCTTTTATATACCAGTTGGGTATATTATGTATTGCGCGGTAAAGTAACCGATAATTATATTACTAAAAATTCATCTTCTGTTTATTAAAGGGTTAATCAAATGTGGTATTTCGCTTGGATTTTAGGAGTTACATTAGCATGCTGCTTTGCAATATTGAGCGCAGTTTGGTATGAGCTGAGGCAAACACCTTAATCTCAGACTTAAAATAAAAGTTAACCGAGGTAATAGTGATGACCAATTCACCTTCATTAAGATTAATAAAATATCCGCACGTAGCAAAAGATATCATCAAAGCTTATGAAGGAGGCCAGCCTTTACCCCCAGCATTATTTGATTCACCGCTTTATTTACAAGCACTTTATAATTACGTATCACCCCGCTTAGAAAATGCGCTGCATTATTATGGTTTATTAGGTAAAAAAACCAAAGAACCACCGCAACCCAAGCCAAGTTTTGTAATGCACCAAGAACCATCGGCTCCACAACCTATCCAAGAGTTTTATCACCGCTTGGAGCTCATGTTAGAAGCACCGAGCCAAACAATAGAATTTTTAATCACGCCGGAACAACTTGAGTTATTAGGCCCTCACTTTGATCAGTTGATAAATACCACGCATCGCAATCTTTTTTTAACAGGCGCTCCTTTCATACCCGGTCGCTTTCCCCATTTAGATATTTTCCAATGGAGAAATTTATATGGCGTTATTAAATATGTTGAATTAGATCAGACCAAACCCTTAAAAACAAATATATTAATTCATTTCGAAAATAGGGCCAATAGAACTTTACAAGAATGCCTAGAAGATTATCAAAGAGCAGAAAAGAAGCTCATCCATACTGTTTTGCCACAAGCGATTATCACCACACCACATTTCATGCCACAATTAACGCCAAAACTACAACCCTATAACATTAACGGTCGTGAATAATTTAAGCTGGGAGAAATAAATGCTAGCTATCGTTGAATCATATCGAGCGGGATTATTCAAAGCTAAAAACTGGCAAACAAATATAATCGCCGGCTTAATTGTCGGTGTCGTGGCTTTGCCATTAGCCATGGCCTTTGCGATTGCATCCGGTGTTAAGCCAGAACAAGGATTATATACCGCTATTATCGCCGCACTATTTGTTGGTATTTTTGGCGGCAGCCGCATCCAAATTGCTGGCCCCACTGGCGCTTTTATTGTTATTTTAGCGAGCATCACCGCACATTACGGCGTTGTTGGTTTGCAAATTGCATCTCTATTGGCTGGCTTCATGCTTATACTTATGGGCCTCGCCAAACTGGGCAGTATTATTAAATTTATTCCCGACTCGGTTATTATAGGTTTCACGGCGGGAATAGGCGTTATTATTTTTGTAGGCGAATGGAAAGATTTTTTTGGTTTATCTGTGCACCTGCCATTAGCGGCGCATTTTTATCAAAAGTTCTGGTTCTTAGTTCAAGCATTACCGAATCTTAATTTAGCCACCACCGCATTAGCCTGCCTAAGCTTATTATTAATAATCATCACACCAAGAATTATCAAACATATTCCAGGTCCTTTAGTGGCAATGGTAGTTGCCACCGCTATGCAAATGTTTTTTCATTTTAAAGGCATTGCTACGCTAGGCAGCACTTTTGGCGGAATTTCTCAACACTTACCTGAATTTGCTATTCCCAAAATTTCTTTTCACCGGATTTTAGATTTAATTGGCCCTGCGTTTACTATCGCGCTGTTAGGGGCTATTGAATCATTATTATCCGCCAGCGCGGCTGATGGCATGGCAGGAACACGTCATGACTCCAATCAAGAATTAATTGGGCAAGGACTAGCCAATATTTTCTCACCCTTATTTGGCGGCTTTGCAGCGACAGGCGCTATCGCGCGCACAACCGCAAACCTCCGAAACGGCGGCAACAGCCCTCTCGCAGCAATTGTTCACTCCATTTTTTTAATTGTCGTTATTTTATTATTAGCACCCTTGGCCGCTTATGTTCCACTATGCGTCCTAGCCGCTATACTCTTTGTAGTTGCTTATAATATGAGTGATGTATCGCATTTTATCTACATGCTTAAACATTCCCCACGTTATGAAATAATTGTTTTATTAACCACATTTTTATTAACCATATTTACTAATCTTGTCATTGCCGTAAATATCGGCGTAATTTTAGCGATGTTATTTTTTATCAGACGGATGTATCAATCAGTTACTATCGAAAAACAAAGCAAAGCTGAATTACAAAAAGAATTAGGTGAAAGCACTGTAGCTAACTTACCAGAAGATGTACTTATCTATTCGATTCAAGGGCCATTTTTCTTTGGCGTCGCGGAAAAAATCGAGCACGCATTAGCAGTCACGCACTCCGATCCAAAAACAATTGTTTTTCGCTTAAAAGAAGTGCCTTTCATGGAT
>CAIUAS010000044.1 GCA_903897205.1 uncultured Gammaproteobacteria bacterium | reverse complement strand
GCAATGGCGTCCTCCAACATAGTGCGAGAACTCCTCTTCAAACGCAGCCTGGCGAAGCGGCTTATCTTTATCATTGTGCGTATCTTTATACGGCAAAGCCGGCGTCTATTTTTGAGAAGGAATTGCCGCTTTGGATGCGTGGTGAATCTATAGAAGAAGACAAATGGGCGCAAGATTATGAGCCATTGCGACAGTCGGTATTGGAAAAGCTGGCTTTATTAAAGCATCATCATGAGGTTACTGCTGCTTATTGGTCGATTGTTGATCCATTATATTTAGTGGATGCGGCTGAGTATTATCATTTGCTCTATGCAGATATTAACAAAGTTGCTCAGTTAACCTTGCAATACAACCCTTGGATGAAGTTATTGCATCAATATGCCTACTACCATTTGTTGAGAACTATTATACAATTTAATAATACCCCTTGTGCTAGCCAGACATATCAAAAGTTAGATGTTCATCATGCCGAGCAAATCCAAGCGGAATTATTGAAAGATTATTAAAGATCCATGGAAATCGGCTTAGGGAGGGATTCTTTGCCAAAGAGTGAAGCAGCATTTAAATCGCAATTGCAAAGCGAAGATATTTTTAAAGATGATCGGTTTAAATTATTACATTTATACAATTATTTGGATTTAGATGAAAAAAAACCGGCGCGCCAGTTTGCTGAAAAATATTTTGCTTGGAAACCGGCGTTAAGAGATTCAATACAGCAGTTTGTTGAAGGTTATAACGCTGAAATTAAGGAAAATAGCTCTCCGGAATTGAAGATGACTATGTGAAAAAAGATTTCATTTGCCAGCCCACCCTTACTAAGGTAGCCTAACTCCTACCTATATTATTTTAAGGAAAAAATCATATGTTCAGTTTTTTTAAAAAAGAACCCCAGATTGATAGGTTGAAGTTCTCTCAAGAAATACAGATTCATATTAATAAACTTAATGGTGATATTAAAAATATTGAAGCTGAGCGTGCGGCAAAGAAAGGCTTTTTTTCAAAGGCGTTGCTATCCATTAAAACTAATTTATTTTATGACGAACTTGTAATAAAAAAACAAAAAGTTTCTGCCTTGCAGAATTTGAATACAAGGTTGAACGATGGAAGTTTAAGGCGCGACTATATTCAAACGATAGAAGATGATTTTCGGCGCGGCCTTAATAAGATATATGCGGGTTTTAATAGCACCACGGAAAATTTATTTACAAAAGCTTCTCTCTATTTGTCGCAACAAGCATCGCAACAATACAGTTTATCCAATGCCGGTTCAGTTCAAAGGCATAAGTATACTATTTAATCGTTTGTCATTGCGCAATCTACCTTATGCGCAATGACAAAAAAACTAATCGAAAAAATCCACCGTTCCCGTTTTTTTGCCTGGATTATTACCCACTTTTTCTGCGGCTTTTTCCTCAGTATTTTCCGTATTTTTGACATAAATTTTGCCGTCGTCATCGCTGAGGGCATTGGTTTTCCAGGGGAGATGACGATAAGCGGCGGAGCCGGATAAATGAATAATGGGATATTTGATGATGTCAAAAAAAGGCGAGTAATCAAAATCGCTGGGGGTGAACAGTCGGGGGTTGCGTTGCACTAAAGTCACGTTTTCGCCTTCGTTTTGCGCAAATACGGGCAGGATAGGAAAGTCGACTGATTGAAAAGCTTCGGCAATAACGGAGGAGCATATTTCTCGCGTGGGTGAGCCGGTGTTGTGATTGAATAAGCTGGAGCGCCAGCGTCTTGGTAAAATGGCCCAGGGAAATAAAAAGCGTGCTAAGTCTAATAATTGGCGCATGTTATATTGCATGCCTAAGCGATTAATAATATAGGCAATAACGGCTTGGGCGTCTTGGCGCGAAATGCCGCTTGGGCGGCAAATTCGAATGTGTTCATTTTGATAAGCCGTTAAGGGCGAAACAATAATGCCTTTGCCTAATACGCTTTCAAGAATTAATTGTGCATCGGGTTCGCCCATATAATGTTTTTGCACGTGTTCGCGTAAGTTGGGATCCACAATATCATAGAAACGGCCAATATAGAGCGCTGCGTGTGTCCATGGGCTTTGCGTAATCATTTGAATAGCGCGGCTGACACGTGAGCGACCTTCAATTAATAAAACATCACAAGAGCGTAGTTCATATTGGATGCGTTCGAAATCGCTTAAGGGAAATTTGCGCGTGGGCGCAACATCTTGGGATAACCAGTTAATAATACTGGCACGTAATTTGGTGTTAATAATTTGCATAATTAATTAAATCTGTTTTGCTTTTTCAATGGCATTGCCAAGATAAGTGTTTGGTGTCAGTTGTGCTAAACGCTGTTTTTCAGCTGCTGGTAAATCTAGCTTATTAATAAATTCTTGGATGATATGTTGATTGATAAGCTTACCTCGCGTCAACTCTTTTAATTGCTCATAAGGGGTTTCTGCATTGTAGCGGCGTAATACCGTTTGGATGGCTTCGGCGAGTATTTCCCAATGTTGGTTTAGGTCGTGGTTTAATGCGTTTTGATCGGCGCTGGTTTTTTGTAAGCCGGTGAGTAGCGCTTGATAGCCAATGATAGTGTGTGCGCAAGCCACGCCTAAGTTGCGTAGTATCGTAGAATCGCGTAAATCTCGTTGCCAGCGTGAGCGTGGTAATTGTTGGGCAAAGTGATTGAATAGGGCATTAGCTACGCCGAGATTGCCTTCTGAGTTTTCAAAATCAATGGGGTTGACTTTGTGTGGCATGGTGGAGGAGCCAATTTCTGAGGCAGCGGTTTTTTGTTTGAAATAGCCTAAGGAAATATAGCCCCACATGTCGCGATCAAAATCCATTAATATGTTGTTAAAGCGGGTTATTGCATCGCTATATTCGGCAATATAATCGTGTGGTTCTATTTGAGTAGTGTAGGCATTGTTGGTTAAGTCAAAGCTTTCGATAAATTGGGTGGAAATGGTTTGCCAATCGATTTCAGGGTAAGCGATTAAATGAGCATTAAAATTGCCGACAGCGCCGTTGAATTTTGCCATGAGTTCAATATTGGCAAATTGATGGCGTTGCCGTTTTAAACGTGCGGCAACATTTGCGAGTTCTTTACCTAAGGTAGTTGGCGTAGCGGGCTGGCCATGGGTGCGTGCTAGCATGGAGAACTCGGCATATTCGTGTGCCATGCTAATTATTTTTTTAATGATCTCATCCATTTGCGGTAATAAAACTTGCTGGCGGGCTGCTTGTAGCATGAGCGCATATGCTAAATTATTAATGTCATCGGAGGTGCAGCCAAAGTGAATGAATTCAGTTACGGCGGCTAAGTCGGTATTGCCTGCTATTTTTTCTTTGATGAAATATTCGATGGCTTTAATGTCGTGGTTCGTGCTGCGTTCTATATTTTTAATGCGCGCGGCATCTTCTTCATGAAAATTTTCGTGGATTTTATGCAGTAGGTTTTCTAAGTGTTCACTTAACGCGGGAACTTCGGTTAGTTCAGGTAAGCGAGATAAGGTTAACAGCCAGCGGATTTCAATTAAAATACGAAAGCGCATTAAAGCATATTCGCTGAAAATATATCTTAATTCCGTGGTTTTATTGGCATAGCGGCCGTCAATAGGGGAGATGGCTGTTAAAGAGGATAGTTCCACGAGGTTTCCTGTTGATGTTGGTAAGTGTGGCATGATTTTGCAGAAATATAAAACCCGACGCAAGGGGGCGCGAGCTTTTCTTTATAAAACAAAAAAAGCGAGCTTAAAGCCAAAGCATAAATGTGCTGGTTGGAGTGATAAGTATCTCTGGGGATGTTGGCAAAATTGTTCAAATTTTGATGCGGGAGCCCTGATGCATTGTTGTTGTGGCTTGTTTGAGCTACAATTATACTGTAATTAGCGAGGTGTTAATATGAAAACAGCTACAGTAAGGGCAAGAATTGAACCTGAATTAAAGCAGGCGGTTGAGCATGTGCTCAATGAACTGGGGCTATCTCTTTCTCAAGCCATAGAGTTATTTTTAAAGCAAGTTAAATTAAACAGTGGCATTCCTTTTGATATTCGCATTCCTAACAAGGAAACATTGAAAACTTTTGAAGATACCGACAAAGGAATGCATTTGACGCGCTACAAAAATGCCAAAGATATGTTCAAGAAATTAGGGCGATGAAGTGTTTACAGCAGTCACTACTAAAAGGTTCGAAAAAGATGTGAAGTTAGCACGTAAACGTGGTAAAGACCTTAACAAAATGTATGAAATTATGGGTTTATTATTGGAAGGGAGAAAGCTGCCCTCTAAAAATTTTGATCATCCGTTGACTGGGAATTATGCTAATCGCAAAGAGTGCCATATAGAGCCAGATTGGTTACTGATTTACAAACCAGGTTATGAAGAAATTATTTTTGAAAGGACAGGCACGCATTCTGATTTATTTAAATAAAGCTGATAGCCCTAAATATTCTTAATTAATAACAACGCTCTCTCCCTATTAAACTAACCTTATGTTAAAGAATATAGAGCTGAAGCCGGTTTCTCGCTTTGGCAGACAGAAGGGTGGTATAATTTTTTCCTATATTTGGGGCAGGAATTATTGAGGGTGATGGGTTATGCAAGCAGTTACGAAACGAAAATCAATATTTAGTTTTTGGCTTATGTTAAGGCCGTGGCAAAGAATCATTGCCGGATTATTGCTGGGAATTGCTGTTGGATTAATTTTCGGCCAAAAAGCTACTTGTTTGAAACCCATCGGTTCATTGTTTATTAATGCTATTCATATGATGATTGCCCCCGTGGTTTTTACGGCGATTGTTTGTGCTATTTTAACTATCCATGATCCGCAAAAAATGCGACGAGTGGGGTTGAAAACGATTTTGCTATATGCTGTTTGCATGGTGGTTGCTGCTTCTATTGGTTTAGGGGTGGGCACTTTAATTGCGCCAGGCCATGGATTGCATCCTTTGCCAGGGGATCCCAACAGCTTGCCTAACGCCATCCCTTCGCTAGGTGAGCTGATCACTAATATTATTCCTGCTAATCCTGTAAGCGCTTTTGCCAATGGCAATATCATGCAGATTTTGGCATTCGCTATTATTTTAGGTATTGCTATTAATATGACCGGCGAAAAAGGCCAGCCTGTGGCTGATTTTTTCCGATCTTTCTCGCAGGTGGTTTTTAAGTTAACAGCTATTGTGATGAGTTTTGCGCCTTATGGCATTTTTGCATTAATGGCATGGGTGACCGGTGAGTTTGGTATGACGGCGTTAATTCCGCTGATGAAGTTGGTGGCCACTGTTTATTTCTGTTGCATTCTGCATTGTTTAATTGTTTATGCGGGATCGTTGGTGGTGATGAGATTGAATCCGCGTCATTTTTTCAAAGGAGCGGTGGATGCGATTTTAATGGCGTTTAGCACTTCCAGCAGCGCTGCTACTTTGCCAGTCACGATGCGTTGTGCCGAGGAAAATTTAGGTATTTCTAAAGGGATTTCTGGTTTTTTGTTGCCGTTAGGCACCACCTTAAATTTAAATGGCTTATCACTTTATTTGGGGGTTGCAACGGTTTTTGCGGCGAATATGTACGGTGTCCATTTATCATTGGTGCAATATGTAACGGTGGTTGTTAGTATCGTACTAACTTCCATGGGGGCAGGTGGTGTACCTGGCTCTGCCATTATTGTCATGGGAGCGGTGATGAGTTCTGTGGGGTTGCCGTTGGGCGCTATTCCATTGATTGCAGGTGTGGATCGATTAAATGATATGGCGCAAACGACTACGAATGTGTTGGGTGATATGTATGCGGCTTTAGTGATTGCCAAGAGCGAAAAAGAATTAAATACCGAAGTATATAATAGCTTGAATGATGCAACCGAGATGGATGCAGCCATTCCTAGTGTGGAGTGAGATAATGAACGCAGTTACCGTTCGTGCTAAAAAAGTTAGTGAATCCATGGTGCACGAGCACACCTATAAAGTTTTTCCTAATGATTTAAATTCTTATGGTACCGTTTTTGGCGGTATGATTATGGCGACTTTAGATCGTATCGCATTAGTGGTTGCTGAAAGGCATAGTGGTGAAACGTGTGTTACGGTGTCTGTGGACGCAATGCATTTTTTAGCGCCTGCGGGACAAGGTGATATTTTATTATATTATGCTTCAGTCAATCGTAGTTGGCGCAGCTCTATGGAAATTGGCGTTAAGGTATTAGCTGAAAATTATCAAACCGGTGAAAAACGCCATATTTTATCGGCTTATTTTACTTTTGTTGCGTTAGATGAAAATAAAATAGCCGTTGAAGTGCCGCAAGTTATTCCAGACACATCGACAGAAAAACGCCGTTATATTGAAGCAGGTGATAGGCGTGACAGACGGCGTAAAGAAGCAGAAGAACGCCGTGCTAGTCGTGAAAATAATAATTAATTTATTTTAAGTGTCTCCTCATTATTCACATCCATATAAGTCATAAGCTGACAATATAATCAGCTGCATGCTATGGATAATTCTCTGAGTTGAGTCTACAGTCATATTATCTATCAAGGATAAGATAGAACATGATCGAGGAAGACCTATTTTCTGTTTATTAATAGACGCAGAAAATAACCAAAGCCAGGTTTTTTTAAAGAACCAGCTAATCTCAAGGAGGAGTGTATGATTATGCAAAGGATTATCTATAGTGCTTGTTTGTTTTTTTGTGCTATTAGTTATTGTTATGCCAGCCCAACTCCATCATTAAGCGAACAGCAGCTCGATGCTTTTAAATCGGCTGCCCATAAAGCACCGCTGCTATTTGTTGCCAGCGCTGAGCAAAGTAAGTTGAAATTAATTGCTGGCCAGACGCAAGAATATGAGTTAACACTTTATCAAGTTAAACCGACTGTTGTTTATTTTACTAATCGTCCGCAGCGCATTATAGGTGAGTTGCCAATGCGGGATTTTATCCATTATTGGTATGATGGAAGTGATAGTTTTGCTGATGTCCCGCCTAATGCTGATTTTGTTGCAGTTGCTCACAATAAACTTAAACAATTTAATTTTGTTTTTACCCTCACTAAAATTAATTATGATCCAATTGAGCAAAAATTAACATTTGTTGCAAAATTATTAACGCCTGCCAACGAGCGACAAAATATATTTTTGAAATCATTAAGTTTTACCAATTTGTTTATTGATTTTAATTGGAATAATAATACGCCTTGATTTTCTTTAAAATAAAATGCTAACTTCTTTTTACCAAAAGCTTAAATGATATTGCATCTGGCTGGTTTGCCATTTAAGCTACGCCGATGCAATATTGAATTTAAGTGGATTAATATAAAAAGGAGAAGTTATGCGAATTAATGAAAATTCTTTAAGTGATTCTGATTCATTGACTGACGAAGAAATAATAGAAAGATATTTTAAATCGGGGGTAGCATTAGGCGCTTTTCAAACTTTGCTGGCATCCTTTGTTTCATTTTCATTTATATTGCCTCCCACTGATCAGCAAAACAGTGAACGCCAACGAGATATTAATATCGGAACAGGCGGCATGGCTGCCGCGCTGATAGTGGATATTGCCATAGAATTCATTAAATCTTTAAATCGATTGCCGCTCGGAGCGCGCATAAAAATAAATAATGTATTTAATCACCTGCGTGTGGCTAGTTTGAAAGTCGCTGTTATTTTGGAGTTTTTACGCAATGTGGCAGCGATATTAGCTGAAAATGCGGGCGAAAATCCTGATAGTTTTTCTAAATTAATTATAAGTTTTAGTGCTTGGTTGAGTGGGCAAGATAGCACGGTTCGTGCCGTCATTGGTGTCACGCTGGTTGCAGTAATGACTTTTAGTAATTCTTATTTTACTTCCAAAGCATATGGGCCCGTTGATGAAGACAATATTTTGCTACAATCGCGCCAAATGAACCGGCGTGCTTTTAATAAAATTTCGAGTTTGCGTTGGTTTGCGAATTTAATTTATGTGGCGATTAGTCGATATGTGTTTTCAACAATGCCAATTATTATTATTGAGAGTTTTGGTGCTCCCGTTTCTAATAATTTTAAGCTTTATTTTCCTGCGACAGTGGCAGGCATTTCTGTTGCCACTAATTTTATACCTGATGCCCCCTTTGTGAAAGGCAAGTTTTTGCGGCCTAAACAAGCAGCGCGTTTTATCGATAATTTTATTGAATATACGGTTTGTTATGCGCCATTGGCTTTTATGGTTTGGATGAATTCACAAACCACTAATAATATCATTATTAATAATAATACTGCGCTGACTAGTATAATTTTATGGTTATATCCTAATTGGAGGTTTGCAGAGATTGCTGTGCGGGTGAAATCTGTATTTAATGATAATCCTAGTCACATTGGTGCACCATTAAAAATATGGGATTTTGCTGTAAAAGAAGCTAAAGCCATCATGTGGTGGGCGCAAATAATGGAAGGCAATCTGTATGCGCTCGCGCCTGCGCTGGGGCTGGCACTGACAGATTTTATGTTGAGTTGGATTGGGCCTAAAAATGAGAAAGGCTGGAAAAAATTTGGGCTTGAATTGGCAGGAAATTTAAATGATGCATTATTTATGCAGAGTTTAATTTTAAAACTTTTTCGCTTGAATGATTCGAAGTGGTCGATTAAAGCAGCAGAAATAGTTCCTGTAACATTATTGTTAATGGCGTTAAAAGCTAATGCAGAGCGTTATCCGGCGGTTAATAAATTAATATCGCTTATTGAAAGTAGTTTAATCGCAAGCGGTGTATTTTATGCAGTGCAGCAGTTTGCCAAACCATTTAGTTTTGCTTTACCGCCACAGGTTGAATACGCTTTAGTGTCGGCCGCTGCTACGGGTGTGTTTGTTTATCACGGCCATGAATTTTTATTAGAGCATAAGAGAAAAAATTACGATTTGATAAATAGCAGTAATCAGCAGGATAGTGCGGTTACCAGTACCTATAGTTATCGTTTTTACAATTTTTTCTTCAAGGATAAAGAAGCGATTAAAACAGAGAAAAGTAAGCTCATTAATGCGAAAAATAAAGGAAAAAATGGTAACGAAAATCAGCTAAATAACCACATTGAAACAGAAGTTAACGCGGTTCGAATGTGGGATTCAAGCAAAGTAATTAATGGTGTAAAAGCAATGATGTTAGCGGCTATATTTACAATAAGTTTAGCGGCGCTTAATGAAATTGCCGAGACAATTAATGTAGAGCCTACTACATCGACAGGAAATGGCGCTATGTTACTATTACTTTGTATAAATTTACTTATCTTGATGAGTGATAGTTATGATAATCTTGGTTATAAAAATTCCGTTAATTCTACTAATAAGAATACGCAATCATATAATAATAATTGTTTGACAGGTTCTGGTTTTTGGCAAAGAAATTTTTCAATCCTGAATGGGAAAAATCTTCTGTCTAATGATGATCAGAAATATAAGGATATTAAGACGCTTGCGTATACTGTCTGAAAAATCGCTTTGTTGCGTTATTTCTTTTAAAGAACTGTTTTGAACTTGAAAATATCATAATTTACGCAAATGTAAAAAACCCCGCAAAAGCGGGGTTTTTTATTTGGTTAACAGAACAGACGATTACATCATGTCCATGCCGCCCATGCCGCCCATTCCACCTGGTGCGCCGTGAGCATGTTCTTCTTTCTTAGGTGATTCAGCAACCATGCATTCGGTTGTGATCATTAAGCTTGCGATAGAAGCAGCGTTTTGGAGAGCAGTGCGAGTTACTTTGGTTGGATCCAAAATACCTAACTCAATCATGTCGCCAAATTCGTTGGTTGCAGCGTTGTAACCGAAGTTACCCGTACCGTTAGTCACTTTATCAACGACTACAGAAGGTTCAGCGCCAGCATTTGCGGTGATTTGACGTAATGGAGCTTCCATTGCGCGACGAACGATAGCAATACCCATGGTTTGATCATGGTTGTCGCCTTTAAGGTTTTTAAGAGCACTTAAAGCGCGGATAAGAGCAACACCACCGCCAGGGACAACGCCTTCTTCAACAGCGGCGCGGGTAGCGTGGAGAGCGTCTTCAACGCGAGCTTTCTTTTCTTTCATTTCGATTTCAGTAGTAGCGCCTACTTTGATTACTGCAACGCCGCCTGCTAATTTAGCAATACGTTCTTGCAATTTTTCTTTATCGTAATCAGAAGAGGTGTTTTCAATTTCAGCGCGAAGTTGAGCAACGCGAGCTTGAATATCTTTCGGTTTGCCAGTACCGCCAATGATAGTGGTGTTATCTTTGGTGATGATGATGCGTTTAGCAGAACCCAGTTCTTCCATTTTAGCGGCTTCAAGATTTAAGCCAACTTCTTCAGCAATAACAGTACCGCTGGTTAAGATAGCAATATCTTGCAGCATTGCTTTACGACGATCGCCAAAGCCTGGGGCTTTAACTGCGCAAACTTTAACGATGCCGCGAATGGTGTTAACAACTAAAGTTGCTAATGCTTCGCCTTCAACGTCTTCAGCAATAATTAATAAAGCTTTGCCGGATTTAGCAACGCCTTCGAGCACAGGTAATAATTCACGAATGCTGCTAATCTTTTTGTCTACTAAGAGAATGTAAGGATGCTCTAATTCGCAGCTCATGTTTTGTTGATTGTTGACGAAGTAAGGTGATAAGTAACCACGATCAAACTGCATGCCTTCAACGATGTCTAACTCATTTTCTAAGCCAGAACCGTCTTCAACAGTGATAACGCCTTCTTTACCTACTTTTTCCATTGCTTTAGCAATGATGGCGCCAATGGCTTCATCAGAGTTAGCGGAAATAGTGCCAACCTGTGCAATAGCTTTGTTATCGCTGCAAGGTTTGGAAAGTTTTTTGAGTGCGTCAACAGCAGCAATAACGGCTTTATCGATACCACGTTTGAGATCCATAGGATTCATGCCGGCAGCGACGCTCTTAATGCCTTCTACTAAAATAGCGCGTGCTAATACAGTCGCGGTGGTTGTGCCATCGCCAGCTTCATCAGAAGTTTGAGAAGCCACTTCTTTAACCATTTGAGCGCCCATATTTTCAAACTTATTGGAAAGTTCGATTTCTTTTGCAACGGAAACGCCATCTTTGGTGATAGTAGGTGCGCCAAAGCTTTTTTCTAAAACAACGTTACGGCCTTTAGGGCCTAAAGTTACTTCAACTGCGTCGGCTAAAACATTAACGCCACGTAAAATGGAAGAGCGTGCGTCAACTCCAAATCGTAACTCTTTTGTAGCCATGTAAATATTCCTCTCATCAATAAAATAAATAGGTTGTTAAATAAATACCGAAATTAAGCTTCGATAACGCCCATGATATCTTCTTCGCGCAATACTAATAATTCTTGGTCGCTGATTTTAACTTCAGTGCCAGCATATTTGCCGAATAGTACACGATCGCCAATTTTAACGGCTAATGCGCGTGTATCACCGTTATCCAAGACTTTACCATTGCCAACAGCTACAATAACGCCACGGATAGGTTTTTCTTTTGCGGAATCAGGAATCACAATACCGCCTGCACTTACTTGTTCTTCTTCTTCGCGTCTTACAATCACGCGATCGTGTAAGGGGCGAATCTTAATTTGGTCTTTACTCATGCAAAGTCTCCTTTAAGTTTTGCTGTTATCAAACTAACTAAACATAAGCTTAAAAACGGATGCTTTAAAGCTTGTTTAGCACTCTTTATCATCGAGTGCTAATAATAGCCTTTTTGCAGGTATAGTCAATAGGTAAAGTTCGCAATTTATAAGTCTATAAGGTTAATCAAAATTTCGTAAAGTCATATAGGTTTAGCAGTAAATCCCAAGATTTTTTGATAGAATGCCCAGACTTCTTCTTGATTACCGATATAATTTTATGACCGATAAATGGGTGGATTTTGGCTTTCAGCAAGTGCCAAGTGATGAAAAGGTACGCAAGGTTGCTGCTGTATTTACGTCTGTGGCTAGTAAATATGATCTGATGAATGATCTGATGTCATTGGGTGTTCATCGTTTATGGAAGCGCTTTACCTTGGCAATCAGTGGTGTTCGTGCAGGCCATAAAGTATTAGATTTAGCGGGTGGGACCGGTGATTTGGCAAAGGCTTTTGGCGAGCGAGTCGGGGATGGCGGTGAGGTTTATTTAGCTGATATTAATGCAAGTATGCTAACGGTGGGGCGCGATCGCTTAACCGATGCAGGTCTCACAAGAAATATTTTCTTTACGCAGGCAAATGCCGAAGTTTTACCATTTATCGATAATTATTTTGATCGCGTAAGCATTGCTTTTGGCTTGCGCAATGTAACTGATAAATTAGCTGCATTAAAATCGATGTGTCGTGTGTTGCGGCCTGGCGGCCAATTGTTAGTATTAGAATTTTCTAAACCTGTATTGCCTGTGACTCAAGCGATTTATGATCAATATTCATTTTCTTTATTACCTAAATTAGGCGAGTGGGTTGCTGGAGATGCAGCTAGTTATCAATATTTAGTAGAATCTATTCGGCGGCATCCTGATCAGGATGCTTTAAAACAAATGATATTGGAAGCAGGCTTTGATCGCTGTGAATATCATAACTTAACCAATGGCGTTGTGGCTTTGCACCGAGCTTGGAAATATTAAATTAAAAAAGTTAAAAATACTTATGATTTTATCCTTTATGTTGTCGACGGCTGAAAAAGCCTTAAATAAATTTTTGCAATTAGATCCAGAAACTAATGCAAGATTACTGCCAATCGTCGGAAAAGTAGTTGGCATTCAATTTCGAAATTTAAAATATTCTATCTATTTTTTAATTCAGCCTAATGGTGTACGGCTATTAAGTGATTATGCTAATACGCCTGATGTTAATTTAGCGGGAGCCCCTTTTGATTTTTTGCGTTTAAGTAAAGCCGCGTCAAGCAGCGCAGCATTATTTGAAAGTGGTATTAAAGTAACGGGTGATATGGATGTGGCTAAGCAATTTAAAAAAATTTTTGCTGAATTAGATATTGATTGGGAAGAACAACTTTCGAAGGTGACCGGTGATATCATTGCGCATCAAGTTGGTAAATTCATGCGCTCTATGAATGCGTGGGCAAAGCAAAGTGTAGGTGGTTTGAAGCAAGATATTACGGAGTATGTGCAGGAAGAAGTACGTTGGTTACCGGTGCGTGTTGAAGTACAAGATTTTTTTAAGCAAGTGGATGAAACGCGCGATGCTGTCGAACGTATGGCAGTGCGTATTCAACGATTAAAACAACGGATTAAGCCATGAAAGTATTGAAGCGCTTATTTCG
>CAIUAS010000043.1 GCA_903897205.1 uncultured Gammaproteobacteria bacterium | reverse complement strand
TACACGACGCTCTTCCGATCTCGCCGCCAACCGACAACAAGAATTATCAGAAAAATTGGGTAAGTGAAAGCATATATGCTATCATTAAGATATGAAGAAAAGGATTGTTATTGACACCAATGTTTTTATAGCCGCTTTATTAAGTGCTGAAGGCGCAAGCCGTGAAGTGCTTAGGAAGTGTTTCCAAGGCCAGTACAAGCCCTTAATGGGTGCGGCACTTTATTGGGAATATGAGGATATAATAGAGAGGCAAGAAATTAAAGCACGTTGCCCTTTATCCAGGGCAGAGGTAGAACAATTACTCGATGCTTTTATGAAAACTTGCCGATGGACAGCTGTTTATTACTTATGGCGGCCTAACTTAAAAGACGAAGGCGATAATCATGTTTTGGAGCTAGCCGTGGCTGGCAATGCCACCCAAATAGTAACGCATAACATCAAGGACTTTAAACGAGGTGAGCTGTTATTTCCAGCTATTCAAATTGTCTCACCTTGTCAATTATTAGTAAGTGAGGTATAGCATCATGGCTACACTAACCATTCGATTACCTGATGATAAGCACGAGCGTTTGAAGCTATTAGCTGATAAGCGGCATATTAGTTTAAATAAATTAATGGAAGAATTATCGACCATTGCATTAACAGAATTTGATGCTGAAACGCGCTTTCAGGCACGTGCGGCACGTGGGTCGATAGAAAAGGGTTTAGAGCTGCTTGATAAACTCGATGGGCATTATAAGCAGGGTTAGTTCTAAAATGAATCCACGCCCCCTTAAGTGACCAAATATCTGATAGTAAAATTTATCGGTACCAACATACTTAAGGCACGGCACACGTGAATTCAAAAGATAAATGCAACCAGCTTTCTCAATGCTTAAAAAATTTCTACGAAACTTTAGATCCCGTTATGCAATAGGAGCCATTTTTCATATAGGTTGCATTTTTATCGTATTTCCAGACTGTTCAACTACTTTTTGAATTATATATTCCTGCTCTTGGTGGTGCTGTACAAATTGCTTTAGATAATTAATATTTAGTTGATTATCCATAAGTTTTCTCAGTTGCAAGGCGGTTGATGTCAAAATTTGACATGGGAAAGTAAATTTATCTTTTTCAGGATGTGTAATCGCTATGACCGCTAAAGCCCATGGATTAGAGGCTTATCGCTATTTACGTTATTTGTTAGAACAATTGCCGCATTGCAAAACAGATGCGCAACGACAATTATTATTTCCGCAACACTGTAAAGGACTACTGCAAGCAGATTTAACCTAAATCAGCAAGCATGTATTTAATTGAGCGTTAAGTGCGTATATAACAAAAAATAATGTAATCAAATGTTGCATCACCTTATTTTTTTTAGTGAGTCCTATTATGCTCAATCGTATGATTGAGCATCAGTCTTTGGTTGCGCATTGGGTTATCGTAGCGGGATTTTTGTTGTATGTACGTCCCTATCAAAAGAGCACCCATTTATTTTGGTTTTTGTTGAATGTCATTGCTGTTCTCATACATGCCTATTTAGCCTTAATGTTATTAGCATTGTGGGCCGCGTTTTTATTCAGGCATATTTTTATCGATACGAATATATCTATAAAACAAGCGATCTCACTCATTGTTATTAATATAGTCGGCATGATTTTTGTGGCATGGCTGAGTGGATACTTTGTTATTCCCTTTGCTAGCATTATGGATGCGGGTGGTTATGGCATGAATTCCATGAATCTGCTGGCACCCTTTAGACCCAGCACAGGATCATTGGTTGCTCCGGGAGGATGGTCGCGATTTCTTCCGCCGGTTACCAAGCCACAGGTAAAAATAATTAATTTTGGTGATTACATTAATTACGCCGCCACTCACCATATGTCTGTCAATCTTGGCTATTTTGCGCGCCAAGATTATAGTGAGTATATGAAAACCGGTAAGCAATTATTGATACAAGCCTCGCAAGGTAAGTTTTCTAAAGATACAATTTATATTATTCTCAATCCGCGCATTGCGACCCTGCTCAAAGCTCGTTTGATTGCGGGGGATATGATTGCGACCACAGGCTCTTATGTGATTATTATTCCTGGAAGCCAGCGTATTAAGCGCAGCGAAACGCGGGACAACAATAACTCGTGAAAGGCGGAAGCTAAATAATAAAAAGTGGCAATTTAATTCTGGTGTAATTTTGGAGTAAAAATAACCGCGATGTTGCTTTGCTCCATCGCGGCTACGCTTTTGGCGCATTACGACGCCGTATTTAGAGTGGATGGCTCCACTCCATTAAAGCCGATTTATCCGGTGCGTCTATTGAATGATACAGCGCTTTTCTTCTTTCCTTTCTTCCTGGGCGATGGGCTTGAGTTTTTTTGGAGGTTTAAAAAACCGCTCGCATGCGTTGATGGTTCCTAAGGGTAGGCTCTCCTTGTCTTTGGCGTTGTGGAGATAATTAATAAGCCCCTTTTTTTCCTGGAACGCGTTGTTTAGGTGGTTGGTATGCTGGCATATAAATTTTACGAAGCTCTCTATCACTGCGGGACTTTGTTTCAAAGTATCGGCAACGCTCGAAGCCACCATGATTAGGATCTGTAATCTTAAATCGGTGGGGAGGCAGAGCCATGCTGCCTTTTGTGATTTGTCTTGAGGCTCGTTAGCGCCTGCTAAAATAAATACGCTTCTAAAAAAATTGGTTTTTTTCGAAACAAGCGCGGGGGACGCCCACTTACGAACAACTTCGTTTTCTAGCGTGAATTCGTAGGTGGATGATAGATCTTGTTTTAGGCATCCTGTGAAGATGGCACTGAGTCTCTCCTTTTTTAAACCATTATGGGAAAGGTTAAGCGTGTGAAGAGAACTCTGCATAAAATAATCAATCAACGTCTTGGTTCCCATGGCTCCGAGATTATTGAAGGAAATGTCAAGCGTGCAGAGAGACTCCTCCAATGGACAGTTCGAACCGAAAGAGGAGCTCCCATTCCAGTCGATCTGATTATGCGAAAGGTCAAGTTTTTGAAGGACTGTGTTCACGCACAGCGCCTCCAGGATCATGTTTAGTTCCTGATTTCCGATATTCTGATTGGAAAGGTCAAGTTCTATAAGCGTAGGATCATTCTTATGTAAACGTTCTAACAAGGGAGCTAAGTTTTTTTTCATATCTATTTTCTCAGTGTGTGATGAATAAATGGAATGGAGAAGAGCTTCCTAAGCTTACAAGACAAACCTTAAAGAAACCTTAAGGCAAATCGAGCTTTACCGTTTTTATCAAGTAAAAAATGTAAACTTTCTAAAGATATAATGTAATTATTCAGCATAAATACAAATAAATTTAGATAATATATTTTTTGAATGAAGGTTGCTGGTAAGGAATGATCGCGCCTGCATGATTATGGGCACGAGAGCGCCTGCTATTGCATGATTAGAAGCATCAGGTATCCGTGATAAGCATTCACCTAGTGTTATACATTACGGAAATACGCTCATGCGGTCGGCTGTACGTTAGAGATTCACCTTAAGCCTTTTTCTACAAAGACTTAAAAGAAAAAGCAGTATCTTTATATTCATGGCGAAAATATTCAACAGCGACTCTTAGCGCGGATTTTGATATGCCATAGGAACCTGTGATATTAGGTCGAATTTTATTATTTACACCAATATAATCAGAGCCAATAAATAACACTCTGGTCATTGCATCGAAATAGAGTGCTAATTTTTGAGTTAGGAATATGGGTGCCATTACATTAACATTGATTGCTTTTTCTAGTGCAGCTCGCGTTATTGTTGTTAATGGTAAATGAGGTTCGGTGGTTGCGACGCAATGAATTAAATATTTTATTTTGACCTTTAAAATTTTTACTACTTTATCAAGTTCAGATTCTTCACTTAAATCAGCAATAACTATAGTTACTTTGCTGTTTTTTGTAAGTAATTTTGTGCGCTGTAAAGCAATTTCATTACGGCCGATAGCTAGCACATTGTAACCTGAATTGGAAAAACCGATAGTGAGCACCTGACCAATGCCTGAGCTTGCGCCAGTAATAACAACCCATTGTACCATGTTTAATGTCTCCATATTATTAAGCAGCTAGTTTGTCTTTTGCTGTATTTTTTTCATGCCAAGGAATAGGAATAATATTGTAACTTTGTAATGCATCGAGCACTCCAGCACTGATGTTACGTTCGTTGTCGTTTAAAATGGCATAAGCCTGAGAGTCCAGCGGCCTTATATCTTTAGTATCTATCCAAGCAAAAACAAGCGATTCTGCCGTATCTTTTGTTGGATTACTAATAACTTTTAAAATTCGTTCTGAGGCATTTTTTGATTTTGGAATCGCAAAATCAAAAAGATGATCATAGCCTGTTTTACCAGTAAATTTTATTTTTGGTGTATATCTTATTTCCATTAAATCTAACCATGCAGTAACATCTTCCAAAAATAAGTTGTTCACATGAGACTTTGCTAAATAAAATAAATCATTTACTGCGAGGATTGCCTGAATAAAATTATGTTTCCTTAAGGCAAAGTTATCTGCTGTAGCTTTAATAGTTAATACATTATTAGTATTTTGAATACCAAATCCTGCTAAGG
>CAIUAS010000042.1 GCA_903897205.1 uncultured Gammaproteobacteria bacterium | reverse complement strand
TTAATGGCTACCACAAATGGCTCTACGGCGCGATGCGTTTCCTGCTTCGCCCCTCAACGCGCGCCTTTCGCGGGCTTCTTCGGCTTCATGCCTCATCGTCTGCTTTATTTGCTGGTATTTCCATGTTTTTAGGATTTATTTGCCGCTCCTGTGATTTTGAACTAAAAGAAAAGATAGATTTTATCTTATTAAGAGCGTTTTTTAAAAAGGTAAACATGGCGTTTCTCCTGTTAGGATTAAGTTAATTTTTTCCTGTTACTGCTAAACTCTCCTTTGGTGTAAGCTTATTATACGAGGAAACGAACGTATTTTTCTTTAAGCATTTTCCCTATAGGCTTTTCCCTATGTGCTTTTATTGAATTTAGAAATTACCCATGCCCAAAGCCTTTATTGAAGAGGCTAGGGCATAGTATATGATTATTGTGGGCGATTTTGAGGAGTGTTTTGGATATTCGGTGCTGAAGTAATGCTGTAATGTTTGTCCTTTCCTGGTAGCGTACGAAAGGCGTGTGCCGTCAGTTTTTTTACCGCGTAAAAAAGTAATTTATGGAGATTTACTTGTTGTTCTCTACCAATAAAATCAAACAATTGTTTTTCATTAACAAATTTCTCACTTAAACTATTAAGCATTTCTGCCGGGCCCATAGTCGCATGAGAAGTAGATCGGATAGTTTAATAGTCTGCGCTGACTCAACTTTTCCATTATCTGGGTTTTTATCTTCCTGCGTTTGATTAGAAGAGGGTAAGAAACGTTTCATTTAGGGGCCTCTAATTTTGTTTGAAAGAGCGATAAGAAATCCGTTTAGACTATTTAGCCTAATATTTTTAATGATTTTAAACGCGGCCGCTTGCGGTCGACGCCACCATTCAGTCGGAAGTGACTTAATGAGAAATGAGCTTGATAAGCTCGGTCATGGCGAATTCAGCCGCTTGTTGTCTAATAGCAATTCTGTCACCGCTAAATTGATGCGTTTTTGCCAAGCAAATCTTGTTGGCTTTTACCCAGGCAAAGCATACGGTGCCAACGGGTTTTAGTTCAGAACCTCCGTCAGGGCCTGCAATGCCAGTGACGGCAATGCTTAGTTGGGCGTGGCTGTGTTTTATGGCGCCCAGGGCCATTTCGATGACAGTTTGTTCACTGACCGCGCCGTATTGTTCCAAAGTGGTTTTTTGCACACCCAGCATTTCTTGTTTGGCTAGGTTAGTGTAAGTCACAAAGCCACGCTCGAACCAGGTTGAGCTACCAGGAATGGCGGTGATCAATTCGGCAATCAGGCCACCTGTGCAAGATTCGGCAGTGGCCAGCAGGAGTTGCTTTGTTTTTAAGGCTAGGCCCAGTTCATTGGCAAGTGCTAATAAATGTGTTGGCATAAAGTGCTTGTTTGTTTAAAGAAAATTTCGAAATAGGCTTGAAAAACATTTTAATGCGTTATCAATGAAATTGCACTTTTAGCAGGAATTAAATGCAATTATTAAATTTTCGCTAAGAACTGTTATAATCCCGCTAAATTATTAATCTACTGCTAACTATTTATGACCACAGAACTCGATACGCTTGCTAAACACACGCCTGGCATGCAGCAATATTTGCGAATTAAAGCGCAATATCCCGATAAATTAGTTTTTTATCGCATGGGCGAT
>CAIUAS010000041.1 GCA_903897205.1 uncultured Gammaproteobacteria bacterium | reverse complement strand
TTTTCAAACTGAAGTTAAGCAATTGTTGCACTTAATGATTCATTCTCTATATAGCAACAAAGAGATTTTTTTACGCGAGCTCATTTCCAATGCTTCCGATGCCATTGACAAATTACGCTTCGCTGCCCTGGCTAATGCTAGCCTGTATGAAAATGAGCCCGATTTAAAAGTAATGATCGATGTCGATAAAACAGCTCGCACGATCACTATCCGCGACAATGGCATTGGCATGTCACATCAAGAAGCGGTTGATCATTTAGGCACTATCGCAAAATCAGGCACTAAAGAGTTTTTAACTGCTTTAAGCGGCGATCAAGCCAAAGATACACAACTCATCGGCCAATTCGGCGTAGGATTTTATTCGGCGTTTATTGTCGCCAATAAAGTAACCGTCAGAACTCGCAAAGCAGGCACAGCCGCCGAAGAAGGTGTGTTGTGGGAATCAGCGGGCGAAGGTGAGTTTACTGTAGAAACCATTAATAAACCCACACGCGGTACTGAAATCACCTTACATTTACGTGAAGACGAAGACGAGTTTTTAGAAGACTGGCGTTTACATACGATTATTCGTAAATATTCCGATCACTTGCTCATTCCCATCGAAATGAAAAAACCCGCGCCCATGAAAGAAGATGGCACGCTCGATGAAGCAACCGGCGAGTATGAAGTCGTTAATAAAGCAACGGCATTATGGGCTTTACCAAAAGCAGAAATTAAAGATGAAGAATATAAAGAATTTTACAAACACATTGCGCATGATTTCGATGGCCCCATGTTATGGATACATAATCGAGTAGAAGGCAAAAATGAATATACGACTTTATTATATGTCCCCAAACACGCGCCATTTGATTTATTTCAGCACGACAAACCACACGGTTTAAAACTGTATGTACGCCGTGTTTATATTATGGATGATGCCGAACAATTCTTGCCGCGCTATTTGCGCTTTATTAAAGGCGTGGTGGATTGTGGGGATTTACCCTTAAATATTTCCCGTGAAATATTACAAGACAATAAAATTGTCGACACTATTCGTTCTGCCAGCACGAAAAAAGTATTAAACACGCTCGAAAAATTAGCCGAAGAAGATGCAGAAAAATACGCTACTTTCTGGCGCGAGTTCGGTAATGTTATAAAAGAAGGCCCAGCAGAAGATTTTAGTAATCGTGAGCAAGTCGGTAAATTATTACGCTTTGCAACGACTCACACCGACACGGAAATACAAAACGTCTCGTTAGACGATTACATTCGCCGCATGAAGCCCGAACAAAAGAAAATTTATTACGTAACGGCTGACACTTTTGTTAGCGCAAAAAACAGTCCGCACTTAGAAATTTTCCGGAAAAAAGGCATTGAAGTTTTATTATTATCCGATCGCATTGACGAGTGGTTAGTCGGCCACTTAAATGAATTTCAAGGCAAATCACTGCAATCGGTGGCCAAAGGCGGCGTTGATTTAGATGAATTAGCTGATGAAGAAGAAAAGAAAGAACAGGAAAAAACGCAGGATGATTTTGCCGGTTTAACCAAACATGCAAAAGAAGTCTTGGGTGATAAAGTAAAGGAAGTGCGTATTACCAGGCGCTTAACCCAATCACCTGCCTGCATTGTGTCTGACGAAAATAACATGACAGCACACATGCAACGTTTATTAAAAGCGGCCGGTCAAGACTTACCAAGCAGCCAGCCGATTTTTGAATTAAATCCTGAACATCCTTTAATTCAACGTCTTAAAGCAGAGCAAGATGATGAACGTTTTAGCGAATGGACAACTATTTTATTTGAACAATCTGTTTTAGCGGAAGGCGGACAATTAGAAGATCCGGCTACTTTCGTGCAACGTTTGAATAAATTATTTTTGGATCTGGCTAAAGCCTAATTATAAAACTCGGCCGTTTCACACGGCCGAGTTTTTAGCTTGTTAGTCTCGCCTTATGACTCGGACGAAAATGACTGATGCCCCATCAACTGGCCAAATCGAACGGTTTGTTCTGGGGCTAATGTTTCTAGCCAACGCATACGCTCAGCGCCAAACAATACAATAACCGTAGAACCCAATTCAAAATATCCCAGCTCTTCACCTTTCATCATGTGCTTAGGCTGCTGTTTATAATCCCATGTTTTTATGGTTTTACTTTGTGGCGGCGTGATATCACCTTCCCAAGCGATATTGATACTGGCCACTAACATAGCGCCCACCATAACGATGGCCATGGGTCCTGCCGCCGTGTCAAACAACATAGCAACGCGTTCATTACGCGCAAACAAATGCGGGACCGTATCAGCTGTTAATGGATTCACTGAAAATAATTGGCCCGGCACATAAACCATTTCTACTAAGGTCGCATCTATTGGCAGATGCACCCGATGATAATCTTTTGGCGCTAAATAAATCGTAGCGAAGGTTCCACCTGAAAAAGGCGCCGCTCTGGCTTCGGAACCACCTAATAATTGCTGCACATCATAGTGAAACCCTTTTGCCTGAATAATCCGACCTTGGTCAATTTTGCCTAATTGACTAATGCAGCCATCGACAGGGCAAGCAATTGAATCAACCCCAGCGCAAATAGGCCGTGCATCAGGACGCAGTTTTCGGGTAAAAAATGCATTGAAACTAGGATATTGATAAGGATCAGGTTCCAAAGCAGTGCTCATATCTACGGCATAATGAGCAATAAATTGTTTAATTAAACCATCTTTAAACCACGGTTTTTGACAGCGCGTGAAATAACCGACCAAACGCGACAACGCATGTTGCGGAACTAAATATTGCGGCAACACACGCAAATAATTATCAAGCATAAGTTATATTAAACAAGGTTATATAAAAGGAAGAGCAAATTAGCATTATCTTTTAAGGAGAGCAACTGAATAGCAACTTAGGCCGCCTGCAAAATGGCGAGAATGCGCTGATAACTTTTTAAACGGGTCGGATGAATAATGCCATCGGCAGCAGCTTGCAATAACGCGCATTTTTTTTCGGTTTCATGTTTGCAATCACGAAATTGGCAACGGCCTAAATAATCGCGAAATTCAATAAAACCTGCAGCGATTTTCTCAGGCGCAATGTCCCATAATTTAAAATCGCGCACCCCCGGCGAGTCGATTAAATGACCGCCATTAGCTAAATGATACAATCGCGCACCCGTCGTAGTGTGCATACCGTGATCACCAACGGGAGACAACGTATCGACTTTAACGATTTCTGCAGGTAATAATTTAGCAACCAACGATGATTTTCCCACACCCGATTGGCCTACGAAAATACTAGTATGATTTTTTAATTGTTGCTGCAAATCATCTAATCCCGTTTGAATATGGGCGCTTGCAAAAATAAGGGGATAATTTAATTGCTGATAAATAGCCAATAATGCTAGCAATTCTTGATGATCTTGTGCTGACAACAAATCACTTTTATTACACACAATGGTTGCTTTTAATTGATTAAGCTCAGCGGCCACCAAGTAACTATCGATCATATTAATTGCAGGCTTTGGTTGCGAAGCCACTACCAATATCATTTGATCAACATTCGCCGCAATGGCTTTTGCTTTTCCTGGCGCAGTTGGGCGGGTTAATAGAGTCCGACGCGACTTTACTGCAATAATGACCCCTTCATTCGTGCGCAAATTAAGGCGCCAAACAATTTCATCTCCAGTGACTACCGTGCCTAAATTTTGCCGTAAATAACATCGATAAACACTGCCATGCTGATCTTCAATATCCGCATAGACGCCATAAAATGCAATTAATAACCCATCTTGTTCAGCACCGAGATCGCTTTCACTCAACACAGGCGTTTCTGCATTTAATTTATTACGTTCCGCTTTATGCAAGCGACGTTGTTGCATCTGTTGCACACGCGCGCGTTGGCGATCGGAAAGTTTACGTTTAGCCATGAATAATTGACAACCAAATAATAGTTTTAATCGACAGTATAGCATAATAGTAAAAGCTAAACTTTAGGCAATAGGATTGTCACCTAATACTGTACTCAAAATACTTCAATGTTAAAATCATTGAAGAGGCAGAAGGATTTAGTTAATAATTAAGACAATAGCTTTTTTAGCACAAATCCTGTCTGTTTTTGCCACACTAGGAAATTCACTAACTCTCCATAATGTAGTAATTGCTTTATAATGATTACGATCAACACATCTTCCAATGGAGCACGAAATGATCAAGAAAATTTTGGCTGTATTAATTGGTTTTATTTTTGTTTGCGCATTAAGCGGCTGCGATAAACAACCTGGTTCTGGACAACGCCTAGGCGAAAAGGTCGATAAGGCGAAGGAGTCTGTGCAAGATACTATTAACCCTAAAGGCCCTGCTGAAAAAACAGGCCGCGAAGTGGATAAGGCATTAGATTCTAACTAAGAGCGATTAATTAACTAATACCCCGCAGTAAGTCACGGGGTATTTTATTTTAAATAATGATATAGTGGGTTTTCTCTCTGAGCTGGTAGGAATTTAATCGTGCAAATTTATCTAGTTGGTGGCGCCGTACGCGATCAATTATTAAATTACCCTGTCAAAGAACAGGATTACGTTGTGGTGGGCACAACGCCTGCCGATATGTTAGCACAAGGGTTTCGCTTAGTTGGCAAAGACTTTCCGGTTTTTTTGCATCCAGAAACTCAAGCGGAATATGCACTCGCTCGTACAGAACGCAAAATCGGCCCAGGCTATACCGGTTTTAGTTGCCATGCGGCCCCCGATGTCACCTTAGAAGATGATTTAAAACGCCGTGATTTAACCATTAATGCAATGGCACAATCTTCCGATGGCAAAATCACTGATCCCTACAATGGCTTAACCGATTTAAAAAACAAATTACTGCGCCATGTGTCTTCTGCTTTTGTTGAAGATCCCGTACGAATTTTACGCGTCGCTCGCTTTGCCGCCCGTTATGCTCACTTAGGTTTTACCGTCGCCACGGAAACAATGGAATTAATGCGCGCGATGGTGCGCGCGGGTGAAGTCAATGCGCTAGTGCCTGAACGTGTCTGGCAAGAATTTAATCGCGCTTTAGGCGAACAAACGCCCCAAGCTTTTATTAACGTATTAAGAACATGCGGTGCTTTAGCTATTTTATTTCCAGAAATTGATCAATTATTTGGCGTGCCCAATCCACCGAAATGGCATCCTGAAATTGATACAGGCGTTCATACCTTAATGGTGCTTGCACAAGCCGTACAATTAAATACTGATCCTTGTTTACGTTTTGCCGCTCTGGCACACGATTTAGGCAAAGGCACCACACCCGCAGCCTTTTGGCCAAGCCATCCTGATCATGAAGAACGAGGCGTCATATTAATTCGTGAATTATGCCGACGCTATTTAGCACCACGGGATTATCAAGAACTCGCTATCCTTACTTCCCGTTATCACACGCATTGCCATCGTGTATTTGAGCTTAAACACAGTACTTTATTAACCACGCTAGAAAAGCTAGACGCTTTTCGTCGGCCGGCTCGTTTTCAATTATTTTTATTGGCATGCGAAGCCGATGCGCGCGGACGTACTGGTTTTGAAATGCAAGCCTATCCACAAAAAGAACACATGCAACTTGCCTTTGCTGCCGCACAACAAGTTTCTATTCAACCTTTATTAGAACGCGGCTTAACAGATGCCGCCTTAGGCAACGCATTACATCAAGCGCGGATTGCTGCTATTTCACATATTCTACAAACTGTTTCTAAATAAAAAGCTTATTTTCTAAATTTCATTTCACGTAAAAAATTGCACTCCGCACTTAAATCCGCCAAAACCTGTAAGGAAAATGACGACTACCATTTTTTTGGAGACGGATTATTATAGATTTTCCAAAGGGGAGGGAAATACCATGCGTTACAATTCAGCAAATAAATCAATCACTATTGAATCTAAAGATGGATGTTATAGTTTAATTAAACGGAATTCGCCTATAAAAGAAAATGGGAATTTTACTTTTAATTTCAAGCAATTCCCAGATCTTATCCGCTTTCTAATGCAACAAAAAGAAATTGACTTATCCGTTGCTTTAGATATTACAGAATTAGTGAAATTTCAAATGGAAGCTAATAATCAAGGTGAAAAGAAAGATAGTGAAACCTTAACTGAGGCGCGCAGTGTAGCAGCAGACGCAATGAGATTGTTGGAAGAATCGTCAGCGTCGACGCTTATGGATAACAATAATAATACAGATTCTAACACGGAGATAACGCATTTTAATTTTGTGGAAGACATAACTTATGATAGCGCTAGTCCAAAAAAAACCTTTGAATTGCTTCTTGAAAGAATAAAAACATATTCCTTGCTGTGTACGGTTGAGGCGCTTGCCAGAAGCGAAGCGAGCGATGAGAGAATTGAAACACTGTTCGATCCCAGTTTAGCATTTCCATCAGACCAGAAAATTTTCAGACAGAGTAGCAAGCAAATAAAAAAACAAGCCTCTTTCCTTGGTCAATTAACAAGTCTTTTTAACTCACCTGAAAAAAAAGAAGCAGTGAGTAATGCGAGAACTCCACTTTTAAGCAATAATCCAAGTTCTAATCAGCAATTTTGGAGCCCACCATCATCTCCACCTACCGCTCCTCTGGCATCGCCTAATGTGGTTAATCCATCGACAGATTCATCCAATACGCCAGCTAATAGCCAGCAGAAATCTACTTGTTGTATTCTTATATAGAAATTTTCAACACTTGATTGATAGCGACCAAATACCTGGGATTTATTGCATAAATTGGCAGTAGTAATCCTGCCAATTTATGGATACTTTAACTTCTTCCTCTGCATACGTTCATTAAAATAACTTCACTAAAAACACATAAGCATTTAGCTTGCGTCGATTAGAATGTTCCTATAAACCGTCATTAATTAAATTTTTAAACCTCATAATAATGACCGTTTTACCTCAACATTTTAAACTTAAAGCATTTTCCCTGCATGGCGTTTATGTTAAATTACAGAAAAACTTATCTCCTCCCTCTTGCTTCTTCAACTTAGGAAAGTTATGAAAAAAAAACGGCTATTAACCCATTTACTTTCAGTGGCTTTACTAACAAGCCCCCTATTACCTGTTTACGCAGCTAATCAGCCTGCGCCAGCAGCGGCTGCAACTTCACCCACTGTTTCGCTACCTACGGCAGCCGTTCCTATTCCATCACCTTCACAACCGCAATTAACGCCAACGGTTCCGGCACTGAATGCAAATGGTTTTGTGTTAATGGATGCGGCCAGCGCGCAAATTATCGCAACCAAAAATCCTGATCAGCGCATGGCGCCTGCCAGCCTCACTAAAATGATGACCTCGTATATTATTTCGAGCGCTTTAAAACAAGGGCGCATTCATTTGGATGATTTAGTGCCCATCAGTAAAGATGCCTGGCAAACCGGTGGTTCTAAAATGTTTGTTAAAGTGGGCGATCAAGTGCGCGCACGTGATTTAATGCAAGGTATTATTGTGGATTCTGGTAACGATGCTTGTGTGGCCATGGCCGAATTTGTGGCAGGCAGCCAAGATGCGTTTGTCAGCTTAATGAATCAGCAAGCCGCTGCGTTAGGTATGACAGGCACCCATTTTGCCGATGTTAATGGCTTGCCGAATCCCAATCACTACACCACACCGCGCGACATGGCGACTTTAGCACGCCACCTCATTTATGATTTCCCCGAAGATTATAAGTGGTATTCCCAAAAATGGTTTACTTACAGTGGAATCAAACAACCTAATCGTAATCGTTTATTATGGCGCGATGCTAGCGTTGACGGCGTTAAAACAGGTCATACCGATGAAGCCGGTTTTTGTTTAGTTGCTTCGGCGGAACGTAACGGCACCCGTTTAATTTCCGTGGTAATGGGCGCGCCGACCGATGCGGCCCGCGCAGATGATAATGAAGCTTTATTAACCTATGGTTTCCGCTTCTTTGAAACGCATAAATTATATGCCGCAAACGCCACCTTAAATAAAGTACGGGTTTATCAAGGCGCTACTGAAACGGTTCCTGTTGGCGTTAATAATGATTTATATGTCGTGATTCCCGCCGGACAATATCAAAATCTTAAAGCCAACCTGGTGTTAAACACACCCATTAAAGCCCCCATCAAGAAAGGCCAGCCATTAGGTAAAGTCAATGTTAATTTAAATGGCAAGCCCTTGATGGACATGTCGTTAGTGGCGTTACAAGATGATCCTGAGGGTAGTTTATGGCAACGTACAATGGATCGCATTAGCTTGATGTTTCATAAAGGTTAATAATAAATAACATGACAATTGCATATTTAAACGACCAATTTTTACCGCTAGAAGAAACCCGCGTATCCGCCATGGATCGCGGGTTTTTATTTGGCGATGGGGTTTATGAAGTTATTCCTGTTTATAACGGTCATGCCTTTCGTCTGGAACAACATCTTGAGCGCCTGGCTCGTAGTTTAGCGGCCATAGAATTAACCGTTCCCTTTGATTACATCCGCTGGAAAAATTTGATTACTGAGTTAATTCAACGCAATGACGGCGGTGATCAATCCGTATATTTACAATGCACGCGTGGCCCCTCACCCATTCGCGATCACGCTTTCCCTGAAAAAATAACACCTACCATTTTTGCTTACAGCATTCCACTGTATACGCGAACCCTGGAAATATTAAGCAAAGGCATCAGCGCCATTACGGTGCAAGATACCCGCTGGCAACGCTGCGATATTAAAGCAATTACTTTATTGCCCAATATTTTAATGCGCCAACGCGCTATCGAAAATGGCGCCCAAGAAGCTATTTTAATTAATAATGGTTATGCCATCGAAGGCAGTTCGATGAATTTATTTGTCATAAAAAATAATATTATTATGACACCTCCTTTAAGCCAGCATATTTTAGGCGGCATCACCCGCGATCTCGTATTGGAGTTAGCAGCGCAGCATAATTTTGCTTTTCAAGAAACAGATATCCCCGAAGTTGATTTATACGCTGCCGATGAAATCTGGTTAACCAGTTCTAATCGCGAAATCATGCCGGTGCTTATGTTAAATAACCAACCCGTCAATAACGGCCAACCAGGCGCTTTATGGCGGGAAATGATCCAGCATTATCAGCATTTCAAAGCTCAAGTAGGATTAACCCAACAATGAATAAAGCAACATTAAAACAGCAAACAGCAGAAGCTGCTATTTCATATATTAAAAGTGGCAGCATAGTGGGCGTTGGCACCGGCTCTACCGTTAATTATTTTATCGAAGCGCTGGGTGGTATCAAAAATAAAATCGAAGGCGCTGTTGCCAGCTCAGTTGCAACAGAAAAAGCTTTAAAAGCCCAAGGTATTCCCGTGTTAGACTTAAATTCGGCCGGCGAACTACCCATTTACATTGATGGCGCTGATGAAGTCAATTCACACTTACAATTAATTAAAGGCGGCGGCGGCGCCTTGACCCGCGAGAAAATTATTGCCGCAGCAGCAAAACAATTTATTTGCATTATCGATGAAAGCAAATCAGTTCCGCTGTTAGGTAATTTTCCTCTGCCTATTGAAGTCATTCCAATGGCACGCAGTTATGTTGCCAGACAACTTATAAAACTCGGCGGCTTTCCTGTTTATCGGGAAGGATTGGTAACCGATAATGGCAATGTTATTTTAGATGTGCATCATCTTACCTTCACTGATCCTATTAAACTTGAACAAACCTTAAATAATATAGCGGGCGTTGTTTGCAATGGAATTTTCGCCCAACGACCAGCGGATATTTTATTGATAGGGACGTCTAATGGGCTTAAAACCTTACCCTAAGAATGTATTCAAAAAAATATCTTTTATTGGTTTTAACTAGCTTAATTTTTCTTCCTACTATTACCTGGGCGAATTCTCCGCAACAGTTGAATTTAAGCGAGGCAATTTTACTCGCACTGCGTTATAGCCCTTTCGTGCAAAACGCAGAAATTCAACGGGTTGTTGATAAATTTAATTTACAACTTGCAAAAAATGCCTATGAAGTAAATTATGCGCTAGAAGGCGCGGCTAATTATAACAATAACATACAGAGCAACGATCGCTCAGAATCCAATGGCGCTTCCTTAACCCCTAGTGCCACTTTAAATCGAACCCCTTATGGCACCAGCTTTCAGCTAAGTGAAGTTAATA
Source organism: uncultured Gammaproteobacteria bacterium (assembly GCA_903897205.1). GTDB lineage: Bacteria > Pseudomonadota > Gammaproteobacteria > CAIUAS01 > CAIUAS01 > CAIUAS01. The sequence goes on along the minus strand of CAIUAS010000041.1, from coordinate 20,176 downwards.
CTATTAACCATACGGCTGGCGGTAGTTATTATTATAATCCCGGTATTAATTTAAAGGTCACTCAACCGTTATTACGCGGCTTTGGCAAAGACATTAATATGATTCCTCTTTACAACGCTAAAGACAGAGAATTAATTAATCAACTTAATTTAAAAAATACTCTCATCAGCACTATCACCCAAGTAATAAACCAATATATGTTATTGGTCCAAGCAGAAAACACCTTAAAAACTCAACAAATCTCACTCCAAAATTCAATTGCAACTCGCGATCGCTATCAAGCCCTGATTAAAGCGGGCCGGAATGCGCCAGCAGATTTAATACAATTTCAAGCTTCAGTAGCTAGCCAACAATTAACCCTCGAGCAACAACAACTTGGTGTCCAGCAAACTAAATTAGTCTTATTAAATATATTAGGCTTAGATCCTAACACTACTTTTGTTATTGCCACCAATGCTAGCTTGCCAACATTGAGCCTGCCGTCGCTTAATGCAAGCATTGAGTTAGCTTTACACAGTAATACGAATTATCAAACTCAATTAATTAATTTTCGAATCTTGCAACGCGATTATGTAACCGCCAAAGATCAGCAACGCTGGCAATTGAATTTGACTGCGCAAACTGGCGTAGGCGGCGCTAGTGGTGGCAGTCCTAATGCTGGCTTAGCCAGCTTAAGCAATGGCGCCAATGTTAATAATCAAGTGGGATTACAATTAGCCATTCCCATTGACAACTTAAATCTTAAGCAACAAACGGTACAGGCAAAAAACACTTTAGAGCAAGCCAAAATTAGTTTAGCGGCGGCCAAGCGACAAGTGATCAGCGATGTTACCACCGCTTATAATAATTTACTCAGTCAGAAGCAACAAATTAAGCAAGCCCAAGAAGCGATACGCTTAGCCAATGATAATCTGCAAATTGCTTACACCAAAGCACGCTATGGGCGTATTTCAGCCTTTGAAGTAAGTAGTTTACAAAGCGCGTTAACAAATACTCAAATTGCCTTAATTAATACCGAAGAAAATTATAATAGCACTATCGCTAATTTTGATCAGACGATAGGCATTACCTTACAACGTTGGCATGTTCAAATAAGAGATTAAATATCATGGTGTTTGCACAAAAAATTTTCCGGACAACATTGATTATCTCATTCTCGCTTTCATGTGCCGCTTGCAATAATAATCAAACACAAACTACGGCCGCCAACGTTATTACGGTAAATAAGCAAGCAGACACGAACACGCTTTATCTAAATAGCGCCATTGAACCCATTAAAATCATCAATGTCATTGCCCCTTTTGACGGCGTCATTACCCAACAAGCATTTGATTACGGCGAATTATTAAAAAAAAATAAATTATTATTTATAATTAATTCGAGCCAATTTAACGACACTTACCAAGAAGCCCTTGCCAATTATTTAAAAGCGAAAAAAGATTACAGTAATAATCTAAGCAAAATGCACGGCACCGAAGAATTAAAACGCTTAGGCATCATTTCTGACGATGATTATATGAATTATAAAAATCAAATTTATGATAGTTCCTTATCGCTTGCGCAGGCCACTCGCAAGCTCCAAACATTATTAACAAAAACAAACAATCCTATTAATCTAGCTAATCTAAATACCAACAACGCGCAAGCCATCAGCAATTTATTGCAAAACGATATTGAGCAATTAAAAATTTATTCACCCAGCACAGGCATTGCTTTATTACCCACCAAAAATACCAGCAACACGGATAATGACACCAACAAACCGCTTCACCTGGGTGACCAGGTAAAAGCAGGACAAATCTTACTGACAGTAGGAGATATCTCAGGCATTATTTTATCGGTAAAAATAAATGAAATTCATATTAATGCTATTAAATCTGGTCAAAAAGCCATTATCACTAGCGATGCCTTTAAAGATAGTTTGCAAGGTCAAGTGACTCATGTCGATCAACAAGCAACCCAAGCAAGCGGTGACAGCACACCGAGCTTTACCGTAAAAATCACTGTTTCTACTATTACGGCTGCGCAATTAAAAGATATTCATATTGGGATGAGTGCGAAAGTTGCGTTACAAATTAGCAACCCCGCTGCTATTAAAGTCCCTATTAGCGCTATTATCGATAAAAACGGCCAAGCTTATGTAAAACGCTTAGATAAAAATTCACAACAATTCATTGAAATACCCGTTGTTACCGGCACTACCACTTTAGATGCCGTTGTTATTCAACAAGGTTTAAATTCAGGTGACGAGGTGCTTGCCAATGCCCATCGTTGAATTGCGCCAAATCAGCAAACATTATGTGATGGCGGGCAATCCCATTAAAGTCTTAGAAAATATTAATTTTCATTTAGTGGCAGGAGAACGAGTCGCTATTATGGGCACTTCTGGTTCGGGCAAAACAACGTTGATGAATATTTTAGGTTTATTAGATCATCCCAGTAGCGGCCAGTATTTTTTAAACGGACAAGAAGTAAATAGCTTAACCGAAGATGAACGCGCGGCCTTACGCAATCGCACCATTGGATTTGTGTTTCAAGCGTTTTTTTTATTGCCTCGCTTAACTATTCTGCAAAATGTCAGTTTACCTTTGCATTATCGCGGTTGTGATAAAATAACAGCGACCGAACGCGCCCAACAAATGCTAGCCAAAGTTGGCTTAGCACCTTTAATCCATCATAAACCCAATCAATTATCAGGCGGTCAACAACAACGTGCCGCTATTGCACGCGCGCTAATTGGTAATCCCGCCGTTATATTAGCTGACGAACCTACCGGCGCATTAGATTCGCAAACCGGTCAATTAATTATGGATTTATTTGCAGAATTAAATGCGAAAGAAAAAGTAACCATTATTATTGTTACGCACGATCCTAAAATCGCGGAACAATGCCAACGCATTGTGCACATCCGCGATGGAAAAATTGCTTGAAATAAAATACCCAATCAAGCCACAAAGTATAAGTTAATTAATCAATATTTATTGCCGCCAACATCAAAGCCGGTATAGCCACTTGGCAATATGCCAAATTGGCATAATTTACAAATACTTATTCTACGTCGGCCAAATAAACAGTAGAGGTTGGAAAAGGACAAACAGCGCCATGTTGTTCGATGATGGCTAATATGTTTAATAAAACATCCTGCTGTACTTCTTGAAATTTTGCCCAATGAATGGTTTTAGTAAAAGCATAAACCATAAAATTAATAGATGAAGCGGCCAATTCAACCACATTCACTATTAAGGTTTGACTGGTATCAATTTCCGGATGGCTTTGCAGCATTGCACGAACTGCTTGCAACAAAACAGGTATTTTTGCAGCATCATCATAACGCACGCCCATCGTGGTAGAAATTCTTCGATTGCGCATGCGTGAAGGATTTTCAACGATAATAGAGGAAAAAACCGAATTAGGAACATACAAAGGCCGTTGTTCAAAAGTGCGTATGCGACATAAACGCCAACCAATATATTCAACGGTACCTTCTATACTGCGGTCCGGCGAACGGATCCAATCACCCACCGCAAAAGGTCTATCTAAATAAACCATTAAGCCGCCAAAAAAATTAGCCAAAATATCTTTGGAAGCAAAACCAATTGCAATACCGCTCACACCACCAAACGCTAACACCCCATTAATGCTAAATCCTAAAGTTTCCAAAACAACCAATAAAGCGATAATAACTATTGCAGTACCCGTTAATTGGCAAATCGCTCTTACACTGGTTAAATCAAAATCCTGCTGCTGTGCTTTTTTGGTTTTTACTAAATTCTGTTCGAATAAATGAATATAACGCAAACTCGCCCACACCATTGCACCCACCACTGCCACCTGACGCAACGGTTTTATCGCAGTAAAAATAACCGCTTGTGGAATCGCTTGATGAGCAATATCGGCTGCAAAACTAACACCCAACACCCAAATTAAAATAATCAGCGGCTTATGAATGGCATTAAGCAAAATATCATCCCAGATATTATTGGTTGCAACTAACGTAGGATAAAGACGTCGATAGAATTTTTTCTCACCATAATAAATCAACGAGGTACCTATCAATACCAATAATACTTGCAACAACCAACCACTATCCGCTAGCAATTTAGGCATGTTTTAACCTTACTTATCAATAGCGATAATATTCCGGTTTATAAGGCCCTTCTTTTTTGACTCCAATATATTCAGCTTGTTTAGCAGTCAATTGTGTTAAATTAGCGCCTAATTTTTTAAGATGCAAACTCGCCACACGCTCATCAAGTTGTTTTGGCAACACATAAACTTTACCTTTCTCATAACGCTCTGCGTACTGCCATAATTCAATTTGAGCCAATACTTGATTAGTGAAAGAAGCCGACATTACAAAACTAGGATGACCTGTCGCGCAACCTAAATTAACTAAACGCCCTTCGGCCAACACCAATAATCGCTTAGCATTAGGGAAAACAATTTGATCTACTTGGGGCTTGATATTAATCCATTGATATTGTTTTAAAGAAGCAATATCAATTTCTGAATCGAAGTGACCAATATTGCAAACGATAGCCATATCTTTCATTTGCGACATGTGCTCGTGGGTTATGACATCCACATTGCCGGTAGCGGTCACAAATATGTCCGCCACTGCGGCCGCCTCTTCCATCGTCGCTACACGATAACCTTCCAGCGCCGCTTGCAAAGCGCAAATAGGATCAATTTCCGTAATCCAAACATTAGCGCCTAACGCACGTAAACTCTGCGCGCAACCTTTACCCACATCACCATAACCTAACACCACCGCAATTTTACCGGCGATCATGACATCCGTAGCACGTTTAATGCCATCAATTAACGATTCACGACAACCATATAAATTATCAAATTTAGATTTAGTCACAGAGTCATTAACATTAATAGCGGGGGTTAATAAATTATTTTCTTTTTGCATTTGATATAAACGATGCACCCCTGTCGTGGTTTCCTCCGAAATACCTTTTACATTTTTTAATAACTCCGGATATTTATCATGCATCAATAAAGTTAAATCGCCACCATCATCTAAAATCATATTGGGCCACCAATTTTCAGGCCCAAAAATAGTTTGTTCGATACACCACCAAAATTCTTCTTCCGTTTCACCTTTCCACGCAAACACAGGAATACCACGCGCCGCAATGGCAGCCGCTGCGTGATCCTGCGTTGAAAAAATATTACATGAAGACCAACGGACTTCTGCGCCTAATTCAATCAACGTTTCAATGAGTACAGCTGTTTGAATAGTCATATGCAAACAACCGGCAATACGCGCACCTTTTAAAGGCTGTTTACCACGATATTCTTCGCGCAATGCCATTAATCCTGGCATTTCAACTTCTGCAATGGTGATCTCTTTGCGCCCCCAATCAGCCAAGGTGGCATCGGCAACTTTAAAATCGGTAGCTATATTTTTTAATGATACTGAGGTTGTCATAACATATATCCTTAATTTATTAGTTTAGATCAAATTATTTTAGCATTAGTAATTAACTACGAATTATCTCTGCTGCTTTTTTTAATAATTCCGCTTTATCGGTGCGTTCCCACGTAAAGGTTAATTCTTCCCGACCAAAATGTCCGTAAGCGGCAGTAGGTTTATAAATCGGGCGCATTAAATCTAACATCGTAACTAATCCACGCGGCCTTAAATCAAAACACTCCCGAATTAATTCTACAATGCTTGCATCAGAAATTTTGCCCGTACCAAAAGTATCCACACTAATTGAGGTAGGTTCCGCGATGCCAATCGCATAAGAAACTTGTATTTCACAGCGATCCGCCAAACCCGCCGCCACAATATTTTTCGCCACATAACGACCAGCATAAGCCGCCGAACGATCCACCTTCGAAGGATCTTTACCCGAGAAACAACCACCACCATGACGCGCCATACCGCCGTAAGTATCTACAATAATTTTGCGCCCCGTTAAACCGCAATCACCTAAGGGGCCACCGATGACAAAACGTCCCGTTGGATTAATGAAATAACGGGTATTTTCAGTTAACCATTCTGCTGGCAACACCGCTTTTATAATCTCTTCTCGCACGGCTTCTTGTAAGGTTTTTTGATCGATTTCTGGATCATGTTGCGTCGATAAAACCACCGCTTCTACCCCGATCGGCTTACCATTTGCATAACGTAAAGTTACTTGGCTTTTTGCATCCGGTCGTAACCAAGGCAAACATCCATTCTTTCTCAGTTCTGCTTGTTTTTTCACTAAGCGGTGCGCATAAGTAATCGGCGCTGGCATTAACACGTCCGTTTCATTACTCGCATAACCAAACATTAAACCTTGATCACCTGCGCCTTGTTCATGCTGAGAATTAATATCGACCCCTTGTGCAATATCCGCTGACTGCTTACCAATCGCTGTCATCACCGCACATGATTCCCAATCAAAACCCATTGATGAACTGTTATAGCCAATTTCGCGAATAGTCTGGCGCGCAATATTTTCCATATCAACCCAGGCACTCGTCGTAATTTCACCCGCTATTAACACCATACCTGTTTTCACTAAGGTTTCGCATGCAACTCGCGCTGTTGGATCTTGTTCCAAGATGGCATCTAAAATAGCATCAGATATTTGATCGGCGATTTTATCAGGATGTCCTTCCGAGACCGACTCAGAAGTAAACAGGTAGTGTTCAATCATTTGACTAAAACCTCTTTTTCTGGAAAATTGGCATTGTACGTTGTTTTCTAGATCGTTAAAATGCTTGTCTTTATTAAATTTGCGGTGCCTCACGCTACCATAAGCTTGGTGCCGGTTAGCCTAGGTACAGATTCCCTTTTGGAAAAGACGGAGGTATTCATGGGTGTTTGTAATAAAGCATTTTCCTGCTAAATTGCCTCTCGAAACTTATATACGCCCTACTTAAACGAATTTAGGATAAAAAAATCATGCCAATACGCCAACAACTCGCCAATGCCATCCGCGCCCTCAGCATGGATGCGGTCCAAAAAGCCAATTCTGGTCATCCCGGTATGCCAATGGGAATGGCAGATATTGCTGAAGTATTATGGAATGATTTTTTACATCACAACCCCGCTAATCCCCACTGGCTTAATCGCGATCGCTTTGTCTTATCCAATGGCCACGGCTCTATGCTGCAATACGCACTACTTCACTTAACCGGTTACGATCTTAGCATTGAAGACATTAAACAATTTCGCCAATTACACTCTAAAACACCGGGCCATCCAGAATTGGGCTACACTCCAGGCGTTGAAACAACCACCGGTCCACTAGGACAAGGCCTAGCCAATGCCATTGGCATGGCGCTTGCAGAACGCACTTTAGCGGCTCAATTTAATCGCCCCAAGCATACAATTATCGATCACTACACTTATGTATTTTTAGGCGATGGTTGCTTAATGGAAGGCATTTCACATGAAGTTTGTTCATTGGCAGGCACGCAAAAATTAGGAAAATTAATTGCTTTCTGGGATGATAATGGCATTTCAATCGATGGTCATATTGAAGGTTGGTTTACTGATAACACACCCAAACGTTTTGCAGCATATGACTGGCACGTTATTCCTAATATCGACGGCCATAATCCCGAACAAATTAAACAAGCTATTATTCAAGCCCAAGCCGTTAATGATAAACCCAGCTTAATTTGCTGCAAAACCATCATTGGATTTGGCGCCCCCACCATGGCAGGCACCCACGAAGTACATGGCGCCCCATTAGGGGAGAAAGAAATTCAAGCCGCCCGTGAAAAATTAAATTGGCATTACCCCGCCTTTGAAATTCCCAATGATATTTATGCGGTGTGGAATGCCCGCGAAAAAGGCAATGCGTTAGAAACACAATGGCAAACTCAATTTAACGAATATCAAAAAACCTATCCCGAATTAGCCCAAGAGTTATTACGCCGTTTAAATAAAGAATTACCTTCCGCTTTTTTAGAAAAAAGTACGGCATTTATTAATTTAGCTCAGCAAAAAGCTGAAAATATTGCAACTCGCAAAGCCTCCCAAAATACCATTGCCTCATTAGCAACCCTACTACCTGAATTCATCGGCGGCTCCGCTGATCTGACAGGCTCTAATTTAACAACCTGGCCAGGTTTTCAAGGCATTAGTTCTGCTACGCCCGCCGGTAATTATATTTATTATGGCGTGCGGGAATTTGGCATGTCAGCCATTATGAATGGTATTGCGCTTTACAGTGGTTTTATTCCCTTTGGCGGAACTTTTTTAACCTTCACCGATTACGCCCGCAACGCTGTACGCATGGCAGCTTTAATGAAACAGCGCGTTATTTTTGTTTATACGCATGATTCATTAGGCTTGGGCGAGGACGGCCCCACCCATCAACCGATTGAACATATCGCCATGTTACGTTTAACACCACAATTATCCGTGTGGCGCCCTTGCGATACAACCGAATCTGCGGTTGCTTGGCAGCAAGCTATTTTGCAAAACAATAAACCTTCTTGTTTATTATTTTCACGACAAAATTTACCTTCACAACCTCGCGATGAAAAAACCATCCAACATATTGCACGCGGTGGTTATACCTTAGTAGATTGCGTTGGCACACCAAGCATTATTCTTATTGCAACAGGATCTGAAGTGCCTTTAGCGGTGACCGCAGCCAAACAATTAACTGAAGAAAATAGAAAAGTACGTGTTGTTTCTATGCCATCAACGGATCATTTTGACGCACAAGATGAAGCCTATAAAGAAAGCGTGCTACCAAAAAATGTAACGGCTCGCGTAGCGATTGAAGCCGGCGCAAAAGATTATTGGTATAAATACGTTGGCCTGCAAGGTAAAATTATCGGCATGGATCGCTATGGCGAATCCGCCCCGGCTAGCGCCTTATTTAAGGCGTTTGGATTTACCGTAGAAAATATTGTACAAACGGCGAAGGAATTATAAAAAAAATCAGCCGCTTGCATAAGCGGCTGCTTGGTATCTTTTATATAACCCAATTTTCTAGCTTGAGACGCGAGATTCTAGCAAATTCTTTTTCATTATTCGTTACCAGAACTTCGGCTTTTGTTTAGCTATATAAATACAGATATTGGTATCAAGTAAGTAACGCAACGCCATTAGAAAAACTCTCGCTCTTGCGGTGGCAAATCTTTTCTCTCTTCTGCAAAAAAATCACCCGATAACTGTGTAAATAATTCAAAAGCTCTCGCTAAGTTCTTAGGTATTTCACGAATAACAACCTCACCATTTCGCTTAAAAATTTCTACTTCTTCGCTATTTAGCTGAAAATCTTTGGGAAGCCTTACGGCTTGAGAATTGCCAGATTTAAATACTTTCGTAGTTCTCATTGCTACACCTATCACCCTGTTAATGTATATACTAACAGTACATATAGTGATAGATAGTTTGCAATAGCGAACCATCAAATTTACCTGTTTATGTCATTTTTCTGAGCCTATTCATTAGCTAGCGCAATAAAAATGCAATTTAACCTAAGTTCAGATTATTAATAAATCTATTGATGTAGCGCTTATGAATATTAGACTAGATTTAGCGGCCAACCAAACTACTTTATTAACCAAGCAAATTAAATCAGCTTTAACGACAGGACTTGCGGCATCCTGCTTAACGTTGGCCATTTTATCCATCATAGGATTAATATGTGCGACCACGCTCGTTTCAGCACCCAAAGATCTTATTAAAAACAAATCCAACGAATAACCAACACTTAATACTTTAAAAAGTAAGTGCTAAAGCTTTTTTACTAAAACTCAAAAAATCGCTTAGATTATTTTTAATAATGGCCTGTACGATCGCTAAATTTATTTGGGTGTAATTATGCACGGCTATGTTACGAAACCCTACCATTGCTTGTAATTGCTGGCTTAAATCATTATCAATAATATTAGCTTGTTCTAACAAGGCAAATACATCTCTACTGCTTTGAGGAATACCTAGGTGTTTTAAGCGTATAATGCGTGTCGCTAAATCGATACTCGCTTCACAAGCACGTTGAATATTAAGAATAATCGAATCTTGTTTAGTATAATTAGTCGCCAGTTGAGTTTCGGCGTTTTGATATTCTTCTTGAATGCGTTTGATACAGCGTTCAATAATGGCGACTTTGTTGAGGATGACATCATCCATCATAATACGCTTCCTCGCTTTTGAATTTCTTCTATAATTTCACGGCGTTCGTCATTAAAACGGATATAAGCTGAGAAAGCAGTATTTTCAAATGCATCACAGATTGATTTATCTTTACAATATAAGCGCTGCCCCGTATTTACCACCTGCCAACGCATCACTGTGGAAGCTTGCCACAAGTCTATTAAATCAACCTCTTTATTTAATAAACTAGCAAGCGCTTGCGCGACCTGCCACAGCTGGTTTGGCTCCAACTTTTGCCCAGCCAATACAGCTAAATCAATATCACTTTCACTAGTAGCTAGATTAACCGCAGCACTGCCAAAAAAATAAATAGCCTGTACGTCAGCAATTTTTTCGCAGATAAGTTGAATAACTTTTTTAACAGCGCGCATTGCTTATCCTTTAATTATAAAGCCATTAACACCAATTTACTGGCGGTAAGCTCTCGATAAACTATATCAAGCTGTTCCTTATTTTCAGCTTGAACCGTGATGGTAATCGCTAAAAAATTACCATCTTTACTCGGCCGCATTTGCAAGGCAGTTTCTTGTAGGTCAGGAAAATGCGCACGCAACACACTCAACACAAAAGTTTCAAATTCCGCATTAGCCTTACCAACGACTTTAATTGGAAATTCACACGGAAATTTTAATAAAGCTTCTTTTGTCATATTTATTAGTTTTTACCCATACTTTCTTCTTTTTTCTTTAACAACTTGGTTAATGCGCTAGCCTCTGTTGATTTACTGGCTGGAGTTAACGGCTTGCTTTTTTGCGTTAATGACGTACTCGGTACATTAACCGGTTGAACGGGCGTATTCGCTGGAACCAATGGCTTGCTAGGCGGATTGAATCCCATCGCATGCTGCGGAACGATAAGTCGAGCAGGCGTATTATTAGCTGGTGTCAACGGCTGGCTGGGTGGATTAAATCCCATAGAATGCGGCACATAGAGAGGAGAAACTGGTGGATTGATCGGCGCTGTGGGCACAGTAAGATTATCTGCTGGCGCCATTGGATATTCATAAATAGTACAGCCTGATAGGGTTAAACTTAAAGCGGCCAATAAGCAATAATTAGGAATTGATTTAAACATACTAATTCTCTCGATCTTTAGTTAATTAGAAAAGGGTTTATTTTAAAATAACGTATTCTACAATATCAGAATAATTATCCCTAGACTATTCCAGCCCTCAACGGGTTTGGTATATTCATTTTTTTGTTGGTTGCGCAATCCAAGTCGCTATCGGCAATAAAACCATCCACAATAGCGATAAAATAGAGAGTGCGTTTAACAAATGAATAAAATGAATTGCACCTATTTTTTGACCTATCAGATAAGTCATTGGTAAATCAACCGCACCGGAACCGGCGGCAATAAAACGATGCCGTTGAAAAATAGCTAATGAGCTATTTAAAGTAGCGCCAAACGCCATCCAGATTCCCCACAGCCACGGGGGACTGAAGGGATACCAAGGATTTGCACCCGCAAACGCTAAATAGTGATAATAATTAAGTGCGCTGTCTATTGAACATCCCAGCAAAGTGACCAACACGATGATTTTTAATTCATGTTTTATAGAATCGCATAATTTAAAATGAATCATTAAAAAAATGAGCGCCACCAAAAAGCCAGGCCAAATATAACAATGCGCCGCGCTATAAACACTTGTAATCCAAGTGACTAAGTAGCCAATAAAATTGATTATTTTTTTGAGATAAACCGGCACTTCTTTTTTCATAACAACCAATCCCAACTTGGATGAAGCCAACTATTAATGCCCACGTAATTTAATCACTGCTGGCAACACTTTTTGTACTTGTAATAAATTAAGCCTCGCGCTTTATACGCTCACCAAAAATAGCGGTACCTAACCGTATAATCGTTGCACCCTCGGCGATTGCCGCTAAATAATCATTCGACATTCCCATCGATAAAGTATCCAATATTAGTCCTTGTGTTTGTAAAGCCTGCAATGCTAAGCGTAACTTACGAAAGGGTTCACATTGTAATTCAAAATTGGGGCGAGCTGCTGGAATAGTCATTAAGCCCCGCAAAACCAATCCAGGTAATTGAGCAATCGCTTGCGCCAACGCTGGCAACTCGCTTAAAGTGACGCCGCCCTTTGTCGCTTCCTCATCAACATTGACCTGTATACACACATTTAATGGCAGTAATTCACCGGGACGCTGTCGACTTAATCGCTTAGCGTGCGCTAAATTATCAATGCTATGCACCCAGGAAAAATGCTGCGCAATAATTTTGGTTTTGTTTGTTTGAACACTCCCAATAAAATGCCACTCTATTTTTTCAGTGGTTAAAGCAAGGATTTTTTCCAATGCTTCTTGAACATAATTCTCACCTAATGCCAGTTGACCGGCTTGTAACACTTGTTGAATCCGCTCAACAGATTGCAACTTACTGACCGCTAGCAATTTTACTGAACCTGGCATCCTAGCAAATTGCTGCTCAGCCGCTATAATAGCGGAGAGCAACTGTTGCAAATTATCACTCATTGACATTATATTCCCCAGCTATTGAAAAGGAGTTTCGCATGATTACATTACCTGAATTACTGACCCTCAGCGTACAAAAAGGTAGCTCGGATTTACATATTTCAGCCGGCTTGCCCCCTATTTTACGCATCGATGGCGATTTAGTACGCTTAACTGATCACCCTGTTTTAGAACAGGATGCCGTAAAAAAACTGCTTGACGGTATAATGACCGAACCACAACGCGCCGAATTAACTGAAAAATTAGAAATTGATTTTGCGCTGGAAGTGCCGAATATTTCGCGCTTCCGCGCCAATGTATTCCATCAAAACCGTGGCCTTGCTGGCGCATTTCGTACCATTCCCAACGTAGTGTCTACTGTAAACGACTTAGGATTGCCACCCATTGTACAAGATTTCGCTTCTTATCCGAATGGCTTGGTCTTGGTAACAGGCCCTACAGGTAGCGGAAAAAGCACAACGTTGGCTGCAATATTAGATCATATCAACAATAATTTTGATAGCCACATTTTAACCATTGAAGATCCGATCGAATATGTGCATCAAAGCAAGCACTGCTTAATTAATCAACGTGAGGTCAATCGCGACACCTTAAGTTTTAATGCCGCCTTGCGCTCAGCATTGCGTGAAGATCCTGATATTATTCTGGTTGGTGAGTTACGTGATTTAGAAACTATTCGCTTGGCCCTCACCGCCGCTGAAACAGGGCACCTGGTTTTTGCCACCTTACACACAAACTCCGCCTCTAAAACGATTTATCGTATTATTGACGTTTTTCCAGGCGATGAAAAAGCCATGATTCGCTCCATGTTAGCCGAATCTTTACGCGCGGTAATTTGTCAAACGCTATTAAAAAAAGAAGAGGCAGGACGCACAGCCGCTTTAGAAATTTTGGTTTGTAACGCCGCCATTCGCAATTTAATTCGCGAAGATAAAATCGCACAAATGTATTCAGTAATTCAAACAAGCAATATTCAAGGCATGCAAACGTTAGATCAACATTTGCAAGAATTAGTAAGAAAACAAATCATTAGCAAAACCACCGCTAAAGAAGTCGCTAGAGATAAAGAAACGTTTTCTTAATAAGCAATGTATCTCTTTAAAAGATTGTAAACCGCCGTTATTCTTGGATGAGAATAATATTACACTTGCACTTCGGCTAAATCGCCCTTGCTTTCTAGCCATGCTTTGCGATCTGGCGCTCGTTTTTTCGCTAACAGCATATCCATTAGCGCAATAGTTTCTTGCTCGGAATCAATGGTTAATTGCACTAAGCGGCGCGTATCGCGCGCCATGGTTGTTTCGCGCAATTGAATAGGATTCATTTCACCCAAGCCTTTAAAACGTTGCACGGTAATTTTTCCGCGTTTATTTTCTGCATTAATGCGATCTAAAATACCTTGTTTTTCTGCATCATCCAACGCGTAATAAACTTCTTTGCTAATATCGATACGATAAAGCGGCGGCATAGCCACATAAATATGGCCTGCATCCACTAAAGCACGAAAATGCCGCAAAAATAATCCGCATAATAAAGTAGCAATATGTAAACCATCTGAATCTGCATCGGCTAATATGCAAACTTTGCCGTAGCGTAAACCACTTAAATCGGTTGAATTTGGATCAACACCTAGCGCAACCGCAATATCATGTAATTCTTGCGACGCCAACACTTCGTTACTATCGACCTCCCAGGTATTTAATATTTTACCGCGCAACGGCATGACTGCTTGATATTCTCGATCGCGCGCTTGTTTAGCCGAACCACCCGCAGAATCACCTTCAACCAAAAAAAGTTCCGTCATCCGAAAATCTTGGCTACTACAATCGGCTAATTTACCAGGCAATGCAGGGCCAGAGGTAATTCTTTTTCGCTCGATTTTTTTGCCTGCGCGCAAACGTTTTTGGGCATTGGCAATAGCCAGTTGTGCTAATGCTTCACCGTCTGCTACATGCTGGTTCAACCATAAACTAAATGCGTCTTTAACGACACCTGTCACAAAAGCCGCACATTGCCGAGAAGTTAAACGTTCTTTTGTTTGACCTGAAAATTGAGGATCTTGTAGTTTGACCGATAATACATATTGGCAATTATCCCACAAATCTTCTGGCGCTAATTTAATGCCTCGCGGTAATAAATTACGTAATTCGCAAAATTCACGCATGGCTTCTAACAAACCCGTGCGTAAACCATTGACATGGGTACCACCTTGCGCGGTTGGAATTAAATTGACATAGCTTTCTGCAATCCCTTCGCCATTATTTTCTAACCATACCGTCGCCCAATCCACTTCTTCGGTTTCTGCAGCAAAATGGCCAATAAATGCATCGACTGGAATAAATTCCTGGTTCTGCAACGTTTCCAATAAATAACTTTTTAAGCCATCTTCATAATGCCAGCTTTCGGTCTCACCGGTTTGCTTATCGGTGAAAGTAAGTTCCAAACCTGGACATAACACCGCCTTGGCGCGCAAGGTGTGTTTTAAGCGCGGCACATGAAATTTAGGGGCATCAAAATAATCAGGCGCCGGCCAAAAATGAATGGCGGTGCCCGTATCGTTCTTGGTAACTTGACCTATTTCTTTTAATTTTACTGTTCGTTCGCCATGCGCAAATTCCATTTGATAAACAACACCACTGCGTTTAATCGTGGCGATTAAGCGACTCGAAAGCGCATTAACGACCGACACACCCACCCCGTGTAAACCGCCCGAAAAACGATAGCTTTTATTACTAAATTTTGCGCCTGCGTGTAGACGCGTCAAAATTAATTCGACTCCAGATACTTTTTCTTCCGGATGAATATCAACCGGCATTCCACGGCCATTGTCTCGCACTTCTAATGAACCATCTGGATGCAAAATCACGTCAATTCGCGTCGCATGCCCTGCCATGGCTTCATCAACACTATTGTCAACTACTTCCTGGGCCAAATGATTGGGACGGCTAGTATCGGTGTACATACCAGGGCGGCGTTTAACGGGATCTAAACCACTTAATACTTCAATCGCTTCGGCATTATAGGTTTTATTGGAACGAGCTGGACTTACGGTTGTCATAGTTTATAGCAAAGTTGGTTAACTAAAATTGATGGTAGGTTAACATTGATTGGCCAAGAATCAAGCGGTTTATTATTTTTGCCATTGCTGGCGAATTTGCTTTTCATTTAATTTAAACCACTGCAAAGCAATCAAAGTCGACGCATTATTTATTTTGCCTTTTTCCAGCATTTGATAAACTTCTTCTACGCTAAAAACCCACACGCGAATATCTTCGCCTTCTGCTTCCAAACCATAAATACCACCCGCTTTACTGGCATCAACTCGCGCACAGAATAAATTGACCTTTTCCGTGCTAGCACCAGGACTCACCCAATATTCGACCATAGGAAACACCTCTTGAATAACTAAACCGGCTTCTTCTTGACTCTCTCGATTTACCACTTGTTCAGGTGTTTCATTCGGTTCAATAATCCCTGCCACTAATTCTAACAACCAAGGATATTGCGACTGATTAAGCGGCCCCATACGAAACTGCTCAATTAAAACTATTTTATTGAGCAGCGGATCCACTAATAAAACTGCTGCTGCATGACCTCGTTCAAATAACTCGCGTTGTAAAGGCTTACTCCAACCGCCCTTAAATAACCGATGGCGAATTTGATAGTTATCCACCCGAAAGAAACCTTGAAAAGCTGCCTGTTTTTCAATAATTTCAACATCCGCGCGTGTAAAATTGGGTTGATATAAATTAGTCATATACGCTGTCCTCATTAAAAATTTTGATTAAGGGAGATAATATCAGTTTATAATGCAATTCCGCGCAATCTGGCATAAATTTTAGATTTAAAAGGAGATTTTTTTAGGCTAACGCCCTGATATTTAAAGCATTTATCTGACGTCAATCACTAGCGATACGTTGTGCCATAAAAAATGGCATTTCCTAAATCATTAGCTACAATTACATTAATAGAAGGCTATCTTTAGGAGGTGCTGTATGTTGCTAAATAAATTTCACCTTTGGATCATGCTATTAGGCAGCAGCCTGATAGCGCCAATCAATAGCCCTGCGGCAGAAATTCGAACTTTTACTTTAAGTACTGGCGATCAGACTTATTTTGGCGCCAGTGGAGACATAAAAAATATCAAAAATCCTACTATTAAAGTTAAAAAGGGGGATAAAGTCGTTATCACTCTTATTAATAATAATTCAGAAATGCATGATATCGCACTAGACAGCCAATTAGCAAAAAGCAAGATGCTGAAACAAACAGGGGACCGTGATACTATCTCTTTCCCTGCCATCGGTAACGACTATTACTATTGCACTGTGTCAGGCCACCGATTAGCAGGTATGGAAGGTAAAATTGAAGTTAGTGAAAATTAATCATCAAAGATGGTTAATTCTTCCGCCTAAATGGAGATATTTTATGGGTATTATTAATAAAAATAATATATTGTTATTTTTTATTTTTGTTTTATTTGGATTACCAAATGTCCAGGCTACGGAATTATCGAAGGGCAGCAATGCTAATGTCATAGAGATTAGTCAAGATCCCACTGCCGTCCCTCTTTCGCCAACTAATCACACCCCACAAGTTGTTAAATATAACTTTAAAATTAAGGAAGTAAATGCGCCGATAGAAAATGGCGCCAGCTTTCCATTCTGGACTTTCAATGGCAAAGTACCGGGGCCATTTTTGCGGGTAAAAGAGGGGGATACGCTTGAGATTACTTTAGAAAACCCTAAAGAATCAAGCTTTAATCACACCATTGATTTTCATGCAGCTACTGGCACTGGTGGCGGCGCGGCTGACCTGATGGTAGCGCCAGGGAATACTAAAACAATCCGTTTTAAAGCTAAGCAGGCAGGTCTTTATATTTATCATTGCGCGGTTGCCCATATTCCCACCCATATTTCGCATGGATTATATGGACTCATTTTAGTTGAGCCTAAAAATGGGCTGCCTCAGGTCGATAAAGAATTTTATATAGTGCAAGGAGAAATGTATACCAAAGCACTGCCAAAGAAAATTCAAGGATTGCATGAACAGGATGATCAACGCATGTTTGATGAATTACCTACTTTTGTAGTCTTTAATGGCCGCGTAGGCGCGCTGACGGGCGAACGCGCATTAAAAGCTAAAGTAGGCGATACTGTGCGCATATTTATGGGAAATGCTGGCCCCAATGAAATTAGTTCGTTCCATGTCATTGGCGAAATATTTGATCGCGTCTACAATCTTGGCGACCTTATTGATCCGCCTTTAAGAAACGTTCAATCAATCGCCATACCTGCCGGCGGCGCAGCCATGGTGGAATTCAAAGTAGATGTGCCAGGCAAATATACGTTGGTTGATCACTCACTGGTTCGTGCGGTCAACAAAGGCGCCATGGGCACCCTGGAAGTAACAGGAAAGCCAAACCCTGAAATTTATGCGGGGAAAATAGCAGAAAAAATAACTAATCCCGAGGCAAAACCCAGCGCCGATAGTATGCATTAATATTAGTTAACATACCCTCATATTCAGAGGGTATGTTTAACGGCAACGGCAACTAGTGAGCCTGCTAATTAAACTATTTAAAAAGGACTAAATACTAAATATGATTGAGATCATTCCTAATTTTCACCCGATTTTTACACATTTTACTGTTGCATTATTTTCAACAGCTTTTGGCTTTGGCGCTTTGGCTTTTTTAACGGCGCGGTACCCAATCGCCAATGAGTTTTCCACCGTAAGTTATTGGTGCCTATGGGCCAGCGGGATTGTAACCATTTTTACGCTCGAAGCAGGCTTTAATGCTTATGCTAGTGAGCGCCACGATGCCGTTTCACATGTAGCTATGACCACCCATATGGGGTGGGCACTCATAACCGCGACTGCTATATTTTTTATGGCGCAGTGGGGATTAAATAAATATTTTAATAACAAGAAGATCAATATTTTATTCTTGGTTGGTTTATTAATTACAACAGTTCTAATCATGACAACAGGCTGGTATGGAGCGGAAGTTGTATACCGGCATGGTATAGGGGTTATTTCTTTACCCCAATTGGAAAATCTAATGGAACCTCACAATACTCATTAAGGAGCTTAATAATGGTTGATAATAATTCTGATTATGGTGTGGCGGCAAGAATACTGCATTGGCTATTTCTTGCATTAGTCATCGTTATGTTGACGTTAGGTTTTGTATTAAAACAAGCGCCGGCAAGTGAGCACAAGGACATATTAATTATTTTGCACTCTTCCCTGGGATTAATTTTATTAGCTATTGTTATCATAAGCCTTACTAGTAAGGCCTGTATAAGCGTGCCGTGGCGTAAAAAGCAAATGTCAAAGCAAGCCAAAGCTGCTATGATTTTGAGTCAATGGATAATCTATATTTTTATTAGCTTGCAAGCAATTACAGGTATGCTAAGGCTATTATTATCAGGAGAAAATATCCAGTTTTTTAGTTTTTTTACTATTGATTATTTACAAAAACGGCCAACTTTTCTAGCAAAAACAGCCGCATGGTTTCATGATTATGATGCTTATTTATTAGCTGTATTAGTAATTCTAAGCATGGGTTTTACAATATTTTGCTATTTGAATGAAAGGGTCATTGAATAATAGGGGGGGGGGCCAGCAAGCTTCCATCGCGAGTAATTTATCACCGCCCCAGCTTGATGGACACTCTCGAAATAACCAATTAAAAACTTGCTTCTAACCTTCAAAGCTCTTAATCTTATTTCATTTTCACCTTAACCAATCATAATTTAGACCATGAACATAGAACAAGCCCGCGTTAATATGATCACCCAGCAACTTCGCACCTGGGATATATTGGATGAGACTGTGCTGCATGCAGTAAGAACAACGCCTAGAGAAAATTTTGTGCCTGCCGCTTATAAAAATTTAGCCTTTGCAGATATGTATATTCCTTTGGCTCACGGTCAAATGATGATAACACCTAAAGAAGAAGCGCGTTTATTACAAGCTTTAAATTTAAAAGCTAATGAAACAGTATTAGAAGTAGGCACTGGCAGCGGTTATATGACTGCGCTTCTCGCTCGCTTAGCTAAATTTGTTTATAGCCTTGATATTTTCCCTGAATTCACTCAACACGCACAAGTAAAACTTGCTACTCATAATATTAATAATGTTACCTTACTCACCGCTGATGCGGCACGCGGCTGGGAGCAGCAAGGCCCTTATGATGCGATTATTATCACAGGCGCGTTACCCTTTTTACCCGAAAGCTTTCGCAACAGTTTAAAACCAGGCGGACGTTTAATTGCTATTTTAGGACAAGCGCCTGCAATGGAAGCTACTCTAATTAAGCGAGATATCCATTCCGGTTGGTCAGAAGAAAAATTATTTGAAACCGTAATCCCCACATTGCTAAATGCTTTACAGCCATCTTCTTTCATCTTTTAAACCGCAAACTTCTTTTGACTGTTGAGACACTTTTTTGTAAAGTCTGCCAATAGTTTGCCTAAGCTTCAAGAAGAGTCATCTTATGAAAAAATATGTTATTAGTTTAATGCTAACTTGCTCTGCCACT
>CAIUAS010000040.1 GCA_903897205.1 uncultured Gammaproteobacteria bacterium | reverse complement strand
TGAAAATGGAAAATTAATTTTTAAACCGGAACAGAATCAGGAAGCGCCATTAGCGGTAATTGGTGTGCGCGCTTGTGATATTGCAGGAATGGAAGTGCAGGATAAAACCTTTCTTGAAAAAGGGCATACCGATATTCGTTATCAACAACGTCGGCAAAATTTATTTTTAATTGCAATTAATTGCACCTATTCTTCGCAAAATTGTTTTTGTGTTTCTACAAATACCGGCCCCTGCGCTAACAGTAGTTATGATGTGGTGATGACGGAAATCGAGCAAGGATTTGTGATTCATGATGTCAGTCATAAAGGGCAAGGTGTCCTTGACCAATTAAATTTATCAGACGCTACAGCGCAGCAAATACAGAATGCGCAGGCGGCCAGTGAACAAGCCGCGAATAGTCAGACTAAACGAATTCCACTGAATAACTCACGCGCATTAAGAGATTTATTATTTAATAATTTGGAGCATCCGCGCTGGGATGAGGTCGCGAGCCGTTGTTTGTCTTGCGGTAATTGCACGCAGGTTTGTCCGACTTGTTTTTGTCACGCCGAAAAAGAACATCCTGCTTTAGATGGCAGCCATAGCGAACATGTGCGTGAATGGGATTCTTGTTTCACGGCGGGGCATAGTTATGTCGGTGGTAAGATCTTGCGTGATGATACGCGCAAGCGATATCGACAATGGTTAACGCATAAAGTCGGTAGTTGGTTTGATCAATATGATACGAGCGGCTGCGTAGGTTGTGGTCGTTGTGTTACCTGGTGTCCTGTGGGAATTGATCTTACGGAAGAATTAGCTGCTATTTCAGGTGAAAGTAATGTCCGTGCCAAATGATCGCTATTTACCTTATGAAACTGAAATTGTAGAGCGTATTCAAGAAACGCCGACCATTTTCACCTTGCGGTTACGTTTTACCGATCCGCAGTTGCAAAAAAATTATTCGTTTCAACCAGGCCAATTTAACATGTTGTATTTATATGGCGTGGGTGAGGTGGCGATTTCTATTGTTTCTGATCCAGAAAATAATACTTTGTATGATCATGCTATTCGCATGGTTGGCCGAGTAACCAAAGGCTTAGCGAAATTAAAACAAGGCGATTATTTAGGTGTGCGTGGTCCTTTTGGGCGGGGTTGGCCATTGCAAAAAACGCAACAAAAAGATGTGATTATTATTACCGGAGGTTTAGGTTGCGCGCCTGTGGTTTCTGCTATTAATTATATTATGCAGCGGCGCGCTCAATATAATCGCTTAATTATCATGCAAAGCGTTAAGCATAGTGACGATTTAATTTTTCGTAAACGCTATGAGCAATGGCAACAAGTGCCTAACACGGAAGTTTATTTAGCCGCCGATAAAGCGAGCAAAGGCTGGCCGTGGCAATTAGGCCGTGTGACTGACATGATTCAAGCGTTGCAATTTGATGCAGAAAATACCCTTGCTATGTTGTGCGGCCCTGAAATAATGATGCAGGTCGCCGCGCAGGAATTAATAAAAAAACAATTTGCTGAAGACCATATTTATTTAGGCATGGAACGTAATATGGAATGCGCCATTGGCCATTGTGGGCATTGTCAGTTTGGCGGATTATTTATTTGTAAAAATGGCCCAGTGTTAGCTTATTCTGCGCTTAAAGAATTATTAGGAACAGCGGGATTTTAACATGACAAATAAACCGACGTTGGCTATTCATAAATTTACTTCCGATGATGGTTGTCAGTTAGCTTTTTTAAATGCAGGTGAAAGTTTACTTACGCTTGCGCAATTGGTGGATATTGTGCATTTTGCTGAAGCGGGAATTATTGCTGCCGATGCGCAAGCCGATATTGTTTTTATTGAGGGCAGTATCTCAACGCCAGAAGAGCAAACGCGTATTAAAAAAGTCAGAGCGAATAGCAAATGTTTAGTTACGATAGGCGCTTGTGCAACAGCGGGTGGTATTCAAGCTTTGCGTAATTTTGCTAATCATGAAGATTGGATGGCGGCGATATATGCAAATCCTGAATTTATCGAGACTTTAGCCACGTCAACGGCTATTTCTGATCATGTGCGTGTTGATTTGGAATTGTGGGGTTGTCCGGTTAATACGCAACAAGTAATGGAAGCGGTGCGTGCCTTATTATTTGGTGTAATGCCTAGGGTATCGCATGATAGTGTGTGTCTTGAATGTAAACGTAATGGCAATGTTTGTGTGTTAGTGACGAAGCAAATGCCGTGTATGGGGCCTGTCACGCAATTAGGTTGTGGTGCTTTGTGTCCTAGTGTGGGGCGCGCTTGTTATCAGTGTTATGGGCCTTCTGAAAATCCTAATACGCATTCGTTGGGTAAATGGTTTGTGGGGTTTGGTATTATGCCAGAAGCAATTACTCGCAAGTTTTGGCATATTAATAATCAGGCAAAAGCGTTTAAGGAAGCGGGTGATTATTTTAAGGGAATTAAAATAGCCATTGAAAAGCTGAAAAAATACGGGTTGGAGCTGGGGGCTTAAGCGCGAAAGACGGAGGAGAGTAGGTCCATAGCCCATGGTCCATTGACCATGGAAAAGGAACCTATACTTGCTATATTATATATTCCGACTTACAAACTACCAGAGATTCAGACTAAGTATCT
>CAIUAS010000039.1 GCA_903897205.1 uncultured Gammaproteobacteria bacterium | reverse complement strand
AAGGCGTTTTTCCATTCAAGGAAGCGTGTGGACGCTGATGATTATAAAAATGTTCCCAGTTAGCTAATGGCGGCTCTATTTGAAGCGTTTTATCTTTTAAATTTAACTGGCTATAAAATTCCGCCTTATCGGTTTTTTGGGAACGTTCAACTTTGCCATTTAGATGCGGGCTATACTAGTGCCGCAAAACTGGACAAAAAAATGAGTTAAGATAGATACCTCTCAACAAAAAACAGGAGAGGAAAATGTCCAGAAAAAAACGTGAACATAGCGCTGCCTTTAAAGCGAAAGTTGCCTTGGCAGCTATCAAAGAAGAGCTTACCCAAAATCAGATTACCAGTAAATATTCTATTCATACAACGCAAATACGCAATTGGAAAGAACGGGCCATTACCGCTATTCAGGAATGTTTTACTAAAAAACGTCAGCGTGATGAACAGCAGCAAGAGGAATTAATTACTTCACTTTATGAACAGATCGGTCGGCTCCAAACCCAGTTAAACTGGATTAAAAAAAGGTGGATTTGACAATGAATGAAAAACGCGCTGCCATTGAAAAACACCATCCTGTTCTTACCATAGCAGAACAATGTGCGCTATTGGGAATAAACCGTTCCAGCTATTATTATCAGGAAAAAGGGATGGATGCTGAAACCGAAAAATTAATGAAATTACTAGACAAGCATTACACAAATTATCCGCATGAAGGAAAAATCAAACGCGCCTTGTGGCTGAGTGAACAGGTAGGCTATAGTGTAGGCAAGAAGCACGTCAGCCATTTAATGCAGGAAATGGGCTTGAAAACCGTCTACCCAAAGCCAAATATAAGCGTGCCCGATAAAGCACATGCGATATATCCTTATTTGCTGCGTGATACAGAAATTGTGCTGCCTAATCAGGTTTGGAGCACAGATATAACTTATGGTGCGCCCAGCCTTTGGAATTACAGGATATGATCACCAAAGCAAGAGCAAAGTTGGAATGCATCATTTTTTTTTCTAGGATAAAAAAAAAGGTGATGCTTGTTATTAGCTACTTAATAACAAAGCCGAAGCGGCATTGAACTGCGGCACACTCGCAGGGGGATGAAGCCCGCAGGAAACGGGGATTGAGACGAAGCCGTTACGTCAAGATGATTCTCTAGGCTAAGCATGAGAAGGTTGAGGAACACGAACTGATTCATCCGCATCTGAGGGCTGAAATGTCGCCACAACCTACACGGCTTAATAGGTTGTATACGATAGCATGTAAGATAGGTAGCCAAGCATGCACGAATACTAACAAATATGTAGGTTATTAGTAGGGGTCATGGGCAGTGAGTAGCTAACCCATGAAATCGTATCGACTTGCAGAACGCAAGGGCAAAGACTGCGATCAGCAACCTCCCTCATGCGCTTTAAGTCCACTTTGTGAACTGGGGAAAGTCTGTCTGGTGGTAACGGGAGTGTGGCCCTAATATCCAGATAGGCTGACGGAGTCTTCGTAGTAGTCGGCGATGAGGAAAGCTCATTACATGGCGAAGGGAGACAGTTTAAGAGATTTGTTGGGCAAACTATCTGACCCAATGAGGTGAAGACCTTTGATAATCAGTGAAATGCAAAACAAGTTAGCAAGGTGGTCGAGTGGCGATAAAACACGACGTTTTAATCGGTTACTGCGACTGATTGCCAGCGAGTCTTGGTTACAAGAAGCGGCTAGAATAATGCTAGCATCCAGTGGTTCCAAAACATCTGGGATTGATGGTGTTAATAAGGAAATTTTTCTGAATCAATTATCATCTAACTTAGAAACGATACGTGCTGAATTACTAACTGGCACTTATCAACCACAACCTGCAAACCGTATTTATATTCCAAAAGCAGACGGTAAACAAAGACCTCTAGGTATACCTACACTCAGAGACCGAATCGTTCAACGCGCAATATTAATGGCGCTGGAACCCATATGGGAAAGTGATTTTCACCGACTATCCTATGGATTCAGGCCAGAACGTAGTGTGCACCATGCGATACGTACTGTGAAATTCCAACTTCAAGATGGCGCAAAAGGATGTGAAGCAGGACGTTGGATAGTTGAAGGTGATCTGTCAAGTTACTTTGATACGGTTCATCATAAACTGCTGATGAAATGCATGCGAAAACGCATTTACGATAAGCGCCTCTTAGCTCTCATATGGAAATTCATCAAGAGCGGTCACATAGAGAAGAATCTCTTCTGTGCTGCCCATAAAGGTGTTCCGCAAGGTGGCGTACTTTCGCCGCTATTGTCCAACATTATGCTCAATGAATTTGACGAATGGCTGGAAGCGAAATACTTAAATGAGAAAGCTAGAAAAGATAGATGGGCCTGGAATTTTGCTATAAAACAAAAGCGACCCATTACGATAAAGGAAAATCGACAATGGAAACCAGCAGTTGCCTACTGTCGGTACGCTGATGATTTTGTCTTAATAGTGAAAGGTACAAAACGACATGCAGAAATCATTCGCGAAGAGAGTCAAGCTTTTCTAGAAGGAAAGCTGTACCTAACCCTCAATATGAGCAAAACTCATATCACGCATGTGGATGATGGCTTTATTTTTCTAGGCCATCGTATCATCCGCAAACGGGGAGGACGCGATAAAATGAGGCCGGTCACAACCATACCTAAGAGTAAATATAGTAGCTTTGGCAATAAAATAACGAAGCTACTTTCTGGCAGTTACAGCGAAAACAAAATTGACCTAGTAAACAGTCTAAATCGCAAAATTGCGGGATGGACGAACTTCTATCAATACACTGATTACACAGCTAAAGTTTATGGCAAGCTTGATCGTATTATATTTTGGAAATTAGCGCATTGGCTAGGAACCAAATATAAAACATCCATCAAGCAACTTGTTGCTAAGGGAGTTTGTAAACCCAAAGCAGGAAAGGCTAAAACCTGGGTAATGGGTGGGTTTAATGGAAGAGGTCACTATGAACGCATTGCACTAAGCAGATTAGTGACGAGTCGAAAATGTCAATTTAAGTGGCGTAATCCTAACTCCAATCCTTATTGGAAACAGACAGGAGACCGACATACAGTAACGTCTCGCTATAAAGAAATTGCAATGGCTTTTAGCCACTCTTAAATGGAGAGCTGTATGCGCTGAGAGGTGCACGTACAGTTCGGGGAGGAGATGCGGGAAATAGTTCGACTACGCCCCGCATCTTACTCTACTATGGACGTTAGAAGGCTGGCTGTACCTGGCCGCAGTACTGGACTTATTTTCACGCCGTCTATTGGGCTGGGCAATGGCAAGCCATATGCGTGAACCACTGGTTAACGAAGCTTTACAGATGGCGCTTGGCAGGCGCTGTCCGGAAGCAGGTTTACTGCATCATTCGGATCGGGGCGTGCAGTATGCCTGTGAACATTACCAATCAACACTGAAAACGGCAGGCATCCGTGTGAGCATGAGCCGTAAAGGCAATTGTTGGGACAATTCAGTGATGGAACGATTTTGGGGCAGTTTAAAATCGGAATGTACTGATGGCAAAATTTATGTAACACGGGAGGAAGCAAAAGCAGATGTGATT
The DNA here is from genome assembly GCA_903897205.1 of uncultured Gammaproteobacteria bacterium. GTDB lineage: Bacteria > Pseudomonadota > Gammaproteobacteria > CAIUAS01 > CAIUAS01 > CAIUAS01. The sequence continues at coordinate 284 of CAIUAS010000039.1, read as the reverse complement.
GATTATGTTGAAATGTTCTATAACAGCAGTCGGCTGCATTCCACATTAGGGTATGTCAGTCCCATGCAATTTGAAAAGCAATTTCTCTTAAATAATTTGTCTACTTTTACTTGACCAGAACAAGTTAATCAACGTCATAATAATGAGTAATTTAAATGGCTAGGATCTCCTAAATTTATTTTTGATCATGGTCTAGACGTTGGGGGTCACTTCACAGTCCCAAATACCGAAATAAACTGATTGAGCAATGCCTTTTGCTCTTGAATATTCGAGCTGCCGCCTTT
>CAIUAS010000038.1 GCA_903897205.1 uncultured Gammaproteobacteria bacterium | reverse complement strand
CGATTCGCACAAAATCTATTTTTTCGCTTAATTTCTGCAAATAAGGTAATAAAACCGATTTAGGCTTAATTTGATCTACTTTATTAATAATTAAAATAACCGGTTTATTAAAATCTTTAAGCCTATTAAAAATCCATTCATCTTCATCAAACCAACGTAATCCCTCCAGCATCCAACAAACAACATCTACGCCTTCTAACGCTTGCAAGGCTGCTCGATTCATATAACGATTAATGGCACGCTTAACGTTTTTATGTAGCCCTGGCGTATCCACATAAACAGTTTGGATATTAGCTTGGGTTTTTATTCCTAGTAATTGGTGTCGCGTTGTTTGCGGTTTATGCGATGTGATGCTAATTTTTTCGCCTAATATGCGATTTAATAAGGTAGATTTACCGACATTAGGTCGACCAATAATGGCAACGTAACCGCAATAAGTTGGCTGTTGTTCTGTCATAAGTTGAATTACTTTTTAATTAAAGGTTTTCTAAAATATCTAAGATTTTTTGGGCGGCATCTTGCTCAGCGCGACGACGACTGCTGCCAATTCCGACAGCAACGTGCGGCAAGCCTTCCATTTGGCATTCGATACTAAATATTTGCTGATGCGCTGCACCATCGATTGATAGTATTACATATTTTGGCAAAGGATAGCGTTTTGCCTGCAAATATTCTTGCAAACGGGTTTTGGCATCTTTCAGGCTGGGAACTTCAGAAAAACCACCGAGTCGAGTTTCAAACCAATTTAGCATACAGCGTTCGCAAGCTTCTAAGCCGCCATCAAGATAAATAGCGCCTAACACTGCTTCCATTGCATCTGCCAAAATTGAGGTGCGGCGCGAACCGCCGCTTTTTAATTCACCAGCGCCTAAGCGCAAATAGGAACCTAATTCAAATTCTTGTGCCAAGATGGCCAAGGTATCGCCACGCACTAAATTAGCTCTTAAACGACTTAATTCCCCTTCTCTCGCCTCGGGGCAATGTTTAAATAAGTAAGCGGTTATCACAAAATTTAAAATAGCATCGCCTAAAAATTCCAGGCGTTCATTATTTTTACCGCGATAACTGCGGTGGCTAAGTGCATCATCTAATAAACTAGGATCGGTAAATTTATATCCTAATTTTTGACAAAGCATTTGTGGTGAATTTATTTGTGTCATCGGCAAATTAATTAATGTATACCTGTTCCCATACGCGACCATCGAAGGCGTGTATGATCATTATCCCAGCTAAGCCAAATAAAGACAGCTTTACCTACTAAATTTTGTTCGGGCACAAAGCCCCAATAACGACTGTCATTGCTATTATCGCGATTATCGCCCATGGCGAAATAATGACCGGGCGGCACGACCAAAGAAAAATCCTGCGCTGGCACAGCGGGGTTAATATAAATTTTATGCTTAACGCCCGCTAAATTTTCCTCTTTTATTTGTACTGGCCAGCTCATATCCCCTTTTTCATTTTCGTCCGTGGCTTCACCCACAGCGGTTTGCGGCATTTCCTGGCCATTAATATAAAGTGTTTTATTGATATAGCTGATGCGGTCGCCTGGCACGCCTATGACCCGTTTAATATAATCCACTGATAGATCAAAAGGCGGGCGAAACACAAAAATATCGCCTGTTTTCGGTTCAGCCATTGTTATGATTTTAGTATGCAATACCGGCAAGCGAACGCCGTAATCATATTTATTTACTAAAATAAAATCACCGACTAACAACGTCGGTTTATCGGAGCCAGAGGGAATACGAAAAGGCTCTGCCAAAAATGAGCGTAAGATTAAAACAATTAACAAAATGGGGAAAAATGAGCGTGAATATTCAATCAACAGAGGCTGCTTTTCATCCGCCGCTCGCTTATGGGCCAAAAAAAGCACATCGGCTAAATAAATAATTCCGGAGCTAATAACAGCTAACGTTAATATTAATTCAAAATCAAACGACATGGCTTGCTCTCACACTGGTATACATTATTTTTTATCAACTTTTAACACAGCTAAAAAAGCTTCCTGGGGTATTTCAACTCTACCCACTTGTTTCATGCGAGAT
>CAIUAS010000037.1 GCA_903897205.1 uncultured Gammaproteobacteria bacterium | reverse complement strand
TTTGATAAGGAACTAGAAAAACTAATGGAAGAACTGGCTGACAAATATCAAAAGTTAGATATTGTTGAGCAAGAATTAGTGTCGTATCGTATGCAACCTGCTGAAAATAATGCGCTGAAGAAAAACAGGGTTGAAGTATATACCGAAGAAGAGGTTTTAAACCTGGCAAGTAACATAAATGCTTCAGAAGCATTCTTGCTGCATCGCTAATTCCCCAAACTTTTACAACCAGAGTTTTATAACAGCTAGCTTATAAAACTCTGCTTTTTATCCCCCCTCCTAAAACAATCTAATTCTTCCAGTTAAGCTATAATGAAATAAGTAAGGCATACTTTGCCTTACGCTTAGTTATAAGGAGCTCGCCATGGATATTTTCAGTCAATACCAAGCGCGTTATGAGCAGGGCAAGGAAGAGGAATATACTCTGGAAGAGTATCTAGAAATATGTCGGCAAGACCACATGGCCTATGCCAATGCGGCTGAGCGTTTGCTAAGCGCAATAGGGGAGCCGGAATTAATCGACACGCGTTTAGATACTGTCTTAAGTCGTCTTTTTTCCAATAAAATTTTAAAGAGATACCCCGCATTCTCTGAATTTTATGGCATGGAAGATGCAATCGAGCAGATTGTGTCTTACTTCAAACATGCCGCTCAAGGCTTAGAAGAAAAGAAGCAAATATTATATCTCTTAGGCCCTGTAGGCGGTGGAAAATCCTCGCTCGCAGAACGCCTAAAATTTTTAATGGAAAAAACGCCTTTCTATGCCCTCAAAGGATCGCCGGTTCATGAATCGCCATTGGCCCTGTTTTCTCCCGATGAAGACGCCGCTCTTTTGCAGGAAAAATATGGAATCCCTAGTCGTTATGTCCAAACCATCATGTCGCCCTGGGCCGTGAAACGCCTGCATGAATTTAATGGTGATATCACCAAGTTTAAAGTAATCAAACTTAAACCTTCCGTGCTAAATCAAATTGCGATTGCCAAAACTGAGCCAGGCGATGAAAACAACCAAGATATTTCTTCTCTGGTAGGCAAGGTCGATATACGTAAACTCGAACAGTTTGCGCAAAATGATCCAGACGCTTATAGCTACTCGGGCGGCTTATGTTTGGCTAATCGTGGTATTTTAGAGTTTGTGGAGATGTTTAAGGCGCCGATTAAGGTGTTGCATCCTTTGCTGACAGCAACGCAAGAAGGCAACTATAACGGTACTGAAGGCTTCTCCTCGATTCCTTTTGACGGCGTTATCCTGGCGCATTCTAATGAATCAGAATGGATTAGTTTTCGTAATAATAAAAACAATGAAGCCTTCATCGATCGCATTTATATCGTGAAAGTTCCTTATTGTTTACGGGTTTCCGAAGAAATTAAAATCTACCAAAAATTAATTGAAAACAGCTCATTGCGCAAAGCCTCGTGTGCGCCAGGCACGCTCGATATGATGGCACAGTTTTCCATATTGTCACGTTTGAAAGATTCAGAAAATTCTAGTATTTACTCAAAAATGCGGGTGTATAACGGAGAAAGTTTAAAAGACGTTGATCCCAAGGCAAAATCCTATCAAGAATATCACGATTATGCTGGTGTTGATGAAGGCATGACAGGATTGTCCACTCGCTTTTCCTTTAAAATATTATCTAAAGTATTTAATTATGATTACACGGAAGTAGCAGCCAATCCCGTGCATTTATTACATGTGCTTGAACAACAGATAGAGCGTGAACAATATCCCGTTGAAATAGCAGAAAGATATTTATCATTTATCAAAGGCTATTTAACGCCAAGATATGTGGAATTTATTGGCAAAGAAATTCAAACGGCTTATTTAGAATCGTATTCTGAATATGGACAAAACATCTTTGACCGATATGTCAGTTACGCCGATTATTGGATTCAAGATCAAGAATATCGCGATACCGATACCGGCGAAATATTTGATCGCAAAGCCTTAAACGAAGAATTAGAAAAAATAGAGAAACCCGCAGGCATTAGTAATCCCAAAGATTTCCGCAATGAAATCGTTAATTTTGTATTGCGTGCGCGTGCTAATAATAAAGGCAAAAATCCAGCGTGGAACAGTTATGAGAAATTACGCATGGTCATTGAAAAGAAAATGTTTTCAAACACGGAAGATTTATTGCCGGTTATTTCTTTCAATGTGAAATCTTCGGGTGATGAAAAACAAAAACATGAAGAATTTATTAATCGCATGATCGCAAAAGGCTACACAGAAAAGCAAATAAGATTGCTGTGTGAATGGTATTTGAGAGTGCATAAATCGACTTAAGTTGGAGGGTAGGTAATGGGGGGGGCTTGCTGGAACGTAGTGACATCAAGGTTTTTTGCTGCGAAGGTAAGCCAGTTATAACTGAGCGGTTTATTAATGGAGGCTCTAATGAGCCAGTTTATTGATCGTAGGCTTAATAGTAAAAATAAAAATGCGGTTAATCGGCAGCGTTTTGTACGCCGATTTAAAGCACAAATTAAGCAAGCAGTCAATGAAGCGGCTAGTAAACGCAGCATTACCGATATTGAACGTGGCGAAAAAATCATTATTCCTACCAAAGATACCTCCGAACATCGCTTTCATCATGGCAATGGTGGTGTATGGGAGGCGACCCACACAGGTAATAAAGAGTTCGTGACAGGCGATCATATCAAGCGTGATTCAGTGGGTGGTGAAGGAAAAAGTTCGCAAGCAAGCAATGCCGGCGAAGGTGAAGATGCCTTTGAATTTGAATTATCCCGGGAAGAATTTTTAGATTTATTTTTTGATGACTTGGCGTTGCCGCATTTAATTAAAACACAATTAACAGAAATTCCTAATTATAAATATGTTCATGGCGGCTATACTCAGCAGGGAACACCGGCTAATTTAAGTATCATTCGCTCACTGCGCACAGCGCATGCACGTCGAATTGCTTTAGGTGGAACTTATAAAGAAAAATTAAAACAAGCGGAAGC
>CAIUAS010000036.1 GCA_903897205.1 uncultured Gammaproteobacteria bacterium | reverse complement strand
CTCTCTAGTAGGAATACTGTATACCGCTTAGTTTTGGAGTGGGGTGCCATGCGTGAGTGCATATGCCGCTATATTATTTTGGCATGACTCAAGAGACTGCCCGGAGAGAGAAATGAACAAACAAACAAATAAATTGAATAAATAGGAATTATGTAAATAATGTCTGTCTATTAGGATGAGAAAATCAAATATGATTAATACATTAGTAAATAAATAAAAATTATATTTATTTAGACTTAAAAGCATGCATAAATTCAATTAATCGATCGATGCCCGCTTCTGGCATGGCGTTATAAATACTTGCACGCATGCCTCCTCCCGCTGACTTGTGACCATTTAATGCGAATAAACCTGCTTGTTCTGCCTGTTTAATAAATAATGGCTCAAGTTCAGATTGCTTTAAGCGAAAGGTGACGTTCATTTTAGAACGATAACGAACATCAATAGTGTTAAAATAAAATTCGCTTTGATCAATATAAGTATATAACTTTTCAGCTTTATGCCGATTACGCTCAGCAATAATGGCTAAACCACCTTGCTTTTTCAACCAAGCAAACACTAATCCTGCGATATACCAAGCATAAGTTGGCGGGGTATTGTACATGGAATTATTTTCTGCTTGAATTTGGTAATTATATAAAGTAGGCGTGAAAGGCAAAACATCGCCTAATAAATCTTCTCGCACAATGACAACAGATAATCCACTGGGGCCAATATTTTTTTGCGCACCCGCATAAATTAAGCCAAATCGACTGACATCGAGTGGAGCAGATAAAATATTAGATGACATATCTGTTACCAGCGGTATGTCGCCAGTTTCGGGAATATAAGGAAATTCAAGTCCACTGATAGTTTCATTGGCAGCATAATGCACATAAGCGGCGTGGGGATTTAACTGCCACTGATTAAAATCTGGAATAGAATTAAATTGAGAAGATTCGCCGCTGGCGGCAATATTAACTTGGCAATAACGTTTGGCTTCAGTAATTGCTTTTTGCGACCAAATGCCCGTATTAATATAATCTGCTGAATTTTTACCGCGTAATAAATTCATCGGTATCATAGCAAATTGAAAACTAGCGCCGCCTGCTAAAAATAGAACTTTATATTGTTTAGGAATAGCCAATAGCTCGCGTAAGTCCTGTTCTGTTTGTTCAACCATCGACATAAACCAGGAGTGTCGATGGCTGATTTCCATAGCAGAGAGGCCTTTTCCTTGCCAATTTAAAAATTCAGCTTGCGCTTGTTGCATTACTTCAACGGGCAAGGCGGCGGGGCCGGCGCTAAAATTATATATTTGCGACATATATTAATCCTATTTATGTTTTATTAAAAAAACTGTAACTTCCCTAATTTAGCGCTTTATTTATTATCAGTAGATTTATAAAAAGCTTTGTATAAACCATATAAACTAGTCAAACCCCAGATGGTTTCCATTATCCAAAATCCGACTTGAAACGGACGAAAGGCAATATAAGCTAAAATACCAGAACCAAACACATTTAATAAATTGTAGCAAGCTCTGCGCGAATCCATCCAATTTAATTGATGGGCCACATAAGCGACTAAACATAAAAGTGCGCCGACTAAAGAAAGAATTTGAATATAAATTGGAATTTCCATCGTTATTCTACCACGGTGATATTTTCATCAATATTTTCGTCGACAATTTCTTCAACGCGTTGTAAGCCTACTAATTTTTCACCTTCATTTAAGCGAATTAAGCGAACGCCTTGCGAATTACGCCCTGCCAAACGAATTTCATCTACGCGGGTACGCACTAAGGTGCCACCGCTGCTAATCAGCATGACTTCATCATTATGAAATACTTGCACGGCGCCGATAACTTTGCCATTACGTTCGCTTGTATTAATAGCCACGACCCCTTGTCCGCCACGACCGGTTAAACGATGATCGGCAATGGGTGTCCGTTTACCATAACCATTTTCACTGGCCGTTAAAATGGCCCCTTCCGGGTTGGCAATGATAAGCGATATCACTGCTTGGCCTTCCTGCAAACGAACGCCGCGTACACCACAAGCAGTACGCCCCATACCACGGACTTTACTTTCATTAAAACGAATAACCTTGCCAGCATCGGTAAATAATAATACGTCGCGCTCGCCATCGGTTAATGCCACGCCTACCAAGCGATCATTATCACGTAAATCAATCGCAATAATGCCGTCTGAACGCGGTCGTGAAAAATCAGATAGACAAGTTTTTTTCACGGTACCATTAGCCGTGGCCATAAAAATATATTGATCCTGACGATATTCACGAACAGGCAACATGGCGTTAATACGTTCATTTTGGCTTAATGGCAGTATATTAACGATCGGTTTACCACGCGCAGTTCTGCTGCCTTGCGGTAATTGATAGGCCTTCAACCAATAGGCTTTACCAGCGCTTGAAAAACATAATAAAGTATCATGCGTATTGGCAATTAAAAGATGTTCAATAAAGTCTTCTTCTTTTACACTGGTAGCTACTTTGCCTCTGCCACCACGGCGTTGCGCATCATAAGTGCTTAACGCTTGTGTTTTTGCATAACCTTCATGCGAAAAAGTGACCACGACATCTTCTGAAGGAATGAGATCTTCTCGATTAAATTCAGCGCCTGCATTAACAATTTCAGTACGACGCGCATCGCCAAATTCTTTTTGAATGGCTGCTAATTCATCACGAATAATTTGCATTAAACGTTCTGGACTGGCTAATACTCCTAATAAATCGCGAATAATATCTAATTGCTGCTGATATTCGGCTAAGATTTTATCTTGCTCAAGTCCTGTTAAGCGATGCAATCTTAAATCTAAAATTGCCTGTGCTTGGACTGGAGATAAACGATAACCTTGCGAATTTAAACCATATTCAAGCGCGAGTTCATCAGGGCGGCTAGCATCAGCGCCAGCACGTTCCAACATTTGAGTTACTAACTGGGTTTGCCAATAGGTCGCCAATAATTGTGCTCTTGCATCAGCGGGATCTTTTGCGGCTTTAATTAAAGCGATAATAGGATCGATATTAGCTAATGCGATTCCTAAGCCTTCTAAAATATGCGCACGTTCACGGGCTTTACGTAATTCAAAAATAGTACGCCGTGTAACTACTTCACGACGATGGCGAATAAATGCTTCTAGCATTTGTTTTAAATTAAGTGTACGTGGTTGACCATCAACTAAAGCGACGATATTAATACCAAATACCACTTGCAGCTGGGTTTGCGAATATAAATTATTTAATAATACTTCTACTTGCTCGCCACGCCGAACTTCAACAACCACGCGTAAACCGTCTTTATCGGATTCATCACGTAAAGCGGTAATACCTTCAATTTTCTTTTCTTTAACTAATTCCGCAATTCTTTCAATAAGCCGAGCTTTGTTCACTTGATAGGGTAATTCAGTAGCAATAATGCTTTGTTTACCTGTTTTTTCGTCGGTTTCAAAATG
>CAIUAS010000035.1 GCA_903897205.1 uncultured Gammaproteobacteria bacterium | reverse complement strand
GTTTTCAGAAAATTACTGGCTTTTCGGGGATGCGGAAGACGAAGTGAAGACTTTTTCAGGGATTCGATGATGAGAATGGGATCGACTCGGGGCATGGTCGCCGAAAATATATTGACTTGTGTGCTTGAATTTCCTATCCTTAATTGTGCCCTATGAACCATACCGTAGGGTGCGCTTGCGCACCATTAACCGTTATGCACTCAAGTGGCCTTTGTGCGTGTAACATGAGAAAATCACACTCTATTAAAACTTCCTTATCATTAAAACTTCCTTATCATATCATTCTCATGAAATCAGTAGCCTTTGATCGGCAAGAACACGTTTACAGGAACGACGCGTTTGCCGAACTGGTGAAGGACGCTGTGCGCTTCTTCAATGGAACCCCAGTTCACTCCCTGCCTCCGCCTGAATCTTTCTTTGGGACAGGAGTATATGCACTCTACTACACAGGCAACAATCTTCTTTACAAAAGATATGCAGAACTAAACCGCCTTTCCTATGGTTATCCAATTTACGTTGGTAAAGCTGTCCCAAAGGGATGGCGCCAAGCAAGGGTTTCCGATAGCGATGAAACTCAGTCAAAAGAGCTGTTTACGAGAATCAAAGAGCATAGCCGCAGTATTACTTTAGGTGAAAATTTGTCGCTCAATGATTTCTCTTGTCGATTTGTTATCTTTGAACAGGAAGGCTCTGACATGATCAGCACAATCGAAGCTGCACTTATAACGTTAAATAAACCTCTTTGGAATATTTCAGTAGACGGTTTTGGTAATCACGATCCCGGTAGCGGAAGATACGAACAAGCGAAGTCCGATTGGGATGTGATTCATTCTGGTCGAAAATGGGCAGAAAAGTGTAATGGACACTCCAAAGACAAAACCAGCATAATCGTCAAAATTGAGCGTCACTTAAAGAGCCTAGGGTGATTCATATGCGCTCACTAGAACTTTTTTCTGGCACCGGTGGACTTGCAAAGGGGCTTGAACTTGCAGGATTTGATCACTCAGCATTCGTTGAATACAATAAACATGCTTGTTTATCACTTTCAGCCAATTTTGAGCCGGAAAAAGTTTTTTTTATTGATATAAAAGACTTTAATTTAGCTAGTGTAAATGATGTTGATGTCGTTGCTGGAGGACCTCCTTGCCAACCATTTTCACTTGGAGGCAAACACAAAGCATCAGAAGATCAAAGAGATATGTTTCCTTATGCTATTAGAGCCGTTGAGAAGCTAACACCCAAAGCATTCGTTTTTGAGAATGTTAAAGGCCTGCTTCGTCCCAGCTTTTCAGCGTATTTTGAATACATTATTTTACGCCTCACGTATCCCAGTTTTACTTTGCAGTCCTCAATGGATTGGCAACAGCATCTCGCACAGTTACGTGAGGTTAGTAAATTTCCTTACACCGGAGTCAAATACGATGTTAAGTTTAAACTTCTTAATGCTGCTGATTATGGTGTTCCCCAAACACGTGAGCGCGTAGTAATTGTCGGGTTTAGAACAGACATTTGTCAAAACTGGTCTTTTCCTGAGCCAACTCACTCAGAAGATCGTTTGCTGTGGGAAATGTATATTACAGGTGATTACTGGAAAAAACATAAACTCGCAGTTGTACCTCATACTACAATTGATCCCTTTCTTGATGAAAAGATATTTAGATTAAAAAACCGCTTTGGTTTTTTTGAACCTGAGCTTCTTCCATGGAAAACAGTTCGCGATGCGCTGCATGACATTCCAGATCCCCGCGAAGAACACGGAATTGAAGACCACATATTCAAGGGCGGAGCACGCAGTTATGCAGGTCATACCGGTAGTGACTATGACTGGCCATCAAAAACCATAAAGGCAGGAGGACACGGAGTACCCGGTGGTGAAAATATGATTCGTTATAGTGATGGAAGTATCCGCTACTTAACTGTATTCGAGGCAAAGCGCATTCAAACATTCCCTGACAATTTTATTATTAAAGGTGCATGGGGAGAAGCTATGCGGCAAATCGGAAATGCAGTTCCTGTACTTTTAGCAAAAACTATTGGTTTGCAACTAGCAAAAACTTTAAACACAAATACAGAGGTTCAACTCTCAACTTCGCGCGTTCATTGAATTAGCTCCATTAAGAGACAGTGATAAAATGATTGCATAACCCGCCGCTGAACCGGAGCGCGCAACAGCGTGACTTGCCTACGGGCAAAGGTCATCAGCGCGCCCGGTTAGCTCTACGTTGGTGCGCAAGCGCACCCTACGAAAACCATTTTGTGGTGGAGGTTCATGGGTAGGGTTAGGGAGATAACCAGCCACTTGGTTGCTGTCTTTTAGCAACCTAGTGGAGTGGCTAGTGGGTTCATCAGGGAAACGGGCATGGCTAGCTTCATTATCAGGGGGGGTAC
>CAIUAS010000034.1 GCA_903897205.1 uncultured Gammaproteobacteria bacterium | reverse complement strand
TTCTTAATGTAATACCCATCATTAAATAATAGCTAAGGTAGGAATTATTATGGCAAGAATACGAACTATTAAACCAGAATTTTTTCGGCATGAAGCATTATTTGAAACAGAAAAAGAATATCAATTACCGTTGCGCATAGCATTCTCTGGTTTATTTACTTGCTGTGATCGTGAGGGACGTTTTCGATGGCGACCACGCCAATTAAAGCTTGATATTTTACCTTATGATGAAGTTGATTTTTCACGTGTGCTTGATGTGTTAGCAACGCGAGGTTTCATCGTTAAATACGAAGTCAATAACGAAATCTATGGATGTATTCCTTCCTGGAACAAGCATCAGCAAATAAATCATAAAGAAGCGGCTAGTCAGCTTCCGTCTCCTGGGAATGGACACGTTTATTCCTCCACAAAAAGTTTAACAAAAATTCAGGACGCACCTAATCAAGACCAAGTGTTAGACAACCAAGAGACGCGCGAGCCTCACGCGTCAATTACGCATAATGAGTTAACGTTGGAACCACCTAGGAATTCCTGTGGGGAAAAGGAAATGGAAAAGGAAGTGGAAATGGAAAAGGAAGGGAAAGGAAATGGAAGTGGAAACATAAGTGATAAATCGAAAACGAAGGATGACGTGGACTTTATTTTTAATCATTGGAAGCAAGTAATGGGACATCCAAAAGCCGTGTTGGATAAGCATCGTAGAGAATTTATTAGCGCAGCGCTGACATTGGGATATGCAGTCGAAGAATTATGCGAAGCCATTTCAGGTTGCAGTCGTACCCCACACAATATGGGGGCTAATGAACATGGTGAGCGCTATGACGGTCTTCATATTATTTTTAAAGACGCTAACCAAATTGATCGATTTCGCAGAAATTTCGAATGCCCGCCACGGCCGCAAAATTGCTCAGATAAACGGGTAAACGATAACGTCAATGCCGCTAAAACGTGGCTTGAATGCAATATCAATATTCAAGGGGAGCAAGCAAATGGACAAAACTAATATGGCGCGTTTTGCAGAGTTGATGACTTTTCTGGCACAAAATTTTTCTACTACCCTAGGGCCTATAGATATTGAAAACTATTGGCGATTTTTAAGGATTTTTCCGCTTAATGATGTTGAGCGGGCAATCATTAATTATTGTCGTAATCCACAAGGCCATGCTTTTATGCCAAGGCCCGGTGAAATTATTGCCTACATTGAAGGCAGTGGCGCTAGTCAAGCGATGCAAGCGTGGTCAAAAGTAGTCAAAGCTGTTAAAGACATCGGCGCTTATTCTAGCGTGGTATTTGATGACGCCTTAATTCACGCTGTCGTGCAGGACATGGGAGGCTGGATAAAAATTTGCCATTGCCCAGAAAATGAATTGCCTTATCGAGCGCGTGAATTTGAGAAGCGCTATATCGCTTATTTAATTAACAAGCCCATTCAATATCCTGAACAACTGATTGGCATAACGGATAGCAAAAACACATCCTGCGGATTTAAAACCAACCCACAGATACTGATTGGTAACGAAGTAAGCGCTTACAAAGTTTATAAAAATGGCCAGCAGCTTAATAAGCTCGCGCAATATAAACCTTTAAACCAGGAATTAATCATCCATTTAGAACCATTAAGCGATAAGGAGGATGAAAAATTAACTTCTATCACAAACCAGAACAATTCTCACGATTAATTTTAAATAAACATACGGGCTTAGGTATTTTTGAAAATTAAGGCAATAGTAATGGGAGTGTATTAATGAGAG
>CAIUAS010000033.1 GCA_903897205.1 uncultured Gammaproteobacteria bacterium | reverse complement strand
TCAATGGTGATTGTTATGATCGTTATTTGGTGCGTATCGAAGAAATGCGACAGTCCAATCAGATTATTCGCCAATGTGTCGAGTGGTTAAGGAAAAATCCTGGCCCTGTAATGCTTGAAAATCATAAAGTGACACCGCCGAGTCGTGTGCGTATGAAGCATGATATGGAAGCCTTAATTCATCATTTTAAATTGTTTACAGAAGGTTTTTGTATTCCAGCAGGTGAAGCTTATGCGGCTATCGAGCATCCCAAAGGTGAATTTGGTATTTATTTAATTTCAGATGGTGCAAATAAACCTTATCGTTTGAAAATTAGAGCGCCAGGATTTATACATTTGGCATCGTTAGATGAGATGGTCCGTGGCCATATGTTGGCGGATGTAGTGGCTATATTATCGAGCCAAGATATTGTATTTGGAGAAGTTGATCGCTAATGAATACTGTAGTTCTGACCGTGAAGGCAAGTGATGTGTTAGCAGAAAAAACACGTTGTGAAATTGATCAATGGGCCGTTAAATATCCGCCTGAGCAGCGACAGTCTGCTGTATTGCCTGCGTTATTGATTGCGCAAGAGCATAATAATGGTTGGTTGTCGCGTGAGTTAATGGATGCAGTAGCTGATCATTTAGGTATGTCATCGGTTTCTGTTTACGAAGTGGCTACTTTCTATTCTATGTATGAGTTAGAGCCTGTCGGTAAATATAAAATTGAGATTTGTACCAATATTTCTTGTGCGTTGTCTGGTTGTGAAAAAATTGTTAAGCATTTAGAGAAACGTTTAGGTGTTGGTCTGGGAGAAACGTCAGCTGATGGGAAATTTACCTTGAAAGAAGCGGAGTGTTTAGGGGCTTGTGCTAGCGCGCCGATGTTTCAAATGGGCAAGCGTTATTATGAGAATTTAACGCCGGAAAAAGTTGATGAAATATTGGATCAATTAGATTAAGAAGAAGTGTAAGGTAAAAAAATGGCTAACGAGATTTGTTTTCGCACATTACATCTTCCAGAACCTTGGACGTTAAAAACGTATACGAGTGCGGGTGGTTATGAAGTTTGGAAGAAAATTTTGACGGAGAAAACTCCGCCTGAAAATATTGTTGCTGAATTAAAGGCTTCTGCATTGCGTGGTCGTGGTGGGGCAGGATTTCCAACGGGGTTAAAGTGGAGTTTTATTTCACGAAATGCGCCAGGGCAAAAGTATGTGCTTTGTAATTCAGATGAAGGTGAGCCGGGGACGTGTAAAGATCGAGAAATTTTACGTAATAACCCACATCAATTAATCGAAGGTATGCTGATTGCTGGTTATGTGATGGGCGCTACGGTTGGCTATAATTTTATTCGTGGTGAATATTATGAACCGTTTGAGCGTTGTGAAGCGGCTTTGCAAGAGGCTAGAGCGGCAGGTTTGTTAGGCAAAGATATTTTAGGTTCTGATTTTGATTTTGAGATGCATAATCATTTGGGTGCGGGTGCTTATATTTGCGGTGAGGAAACGGCATTAATGGAAGCCTTAGAAGGTAAAAAAGGCATGCCGCGTTTTAAACCGCCATTTCCTGCCAATTACGGTTTATATGGTCGCCCCACAACCATTAATAACACAGAAACATTAGCGTCAGTTCCGGTTATTTTAGCAAAAGGCAGCCAATGGTTTTTAGAACTAGGTAAACCGAATAATGGTGGCTGTAAAATATTTAGCGTCACGGGCCATGTTAATAAACCGGGTAATTATGAAGTACCTCTAGGAACGCCTTTTAAAGATTTATTAGCGATGGCAGGTGGTGTGAAGGCTGGCCGTAAATTAAAGGCTGTTATTCCGGGTGGTTCGTCCATGCCAGTATTGCCGGGCGAGGTCATGATGGATCTCACGATGGATTATGATGCCATTAGTAAAGCAGGCTCAATGTTAGGCTCGGGCGCTGTTATTTTGATGGATGATACAACGTGTATGGTGAAAGCGCTTGCACGCATCTCCAGGTTTTACATGCATGAGTCTTGTGGGCAATGCACGCCATGCCGCGAGGGTACTGGTTGGATGTGGCGTATGCTAAATCGTATTGAACATGGCGAAGGTAAAGTAGAGGACTTGGCCCTTTTAGATAATGTTGCCGGCAACATTATGGGACGTACCATTTGTGCATTAGGTGACGCGGCGGCAATGCCAGTGCAAAGTTTTATTAAACATTTTAGAGAAGATTTTCTCTATCATATAGAACATAAAGCCTGTCCGGTAGGTGACCTACACGAATTATAAAAGTGAATTTTGTAAATATAGTGAATAGAAAATTAAAAGATAGTTAATAAATTACATTCAAATGAATTTTGCATTCGGTAAATACAATGATAGAAATTGAAATAGATGGCAAACTGTTAGAAGTTGAACAAGGTTCAATAGAT
>CAIUAS010000032.1 GCA_903897205.1 uncultured Gammaproteobacteria bacterium | reverse complement strand
TCCACACCCTTAGTGTGGCCCCTTTCGTTTCAGCCTTTCAGCTATCTCGAAAAAGGAAGCTCATTCTATACTCCCAGCCTTTCCTGTCAAGGGGATTTCAAAAATATTTTTAGTTATTTTCTAACCAAGTTAAAACAAGCGGAAATAGTTCAGTCAAACGCCTTAATATTTTAACAGTGTGAATCACTTCTAATTCAGTATTTTTTTTTGAAAAAATTATTAACTGTACATTAAAATCTAACCAAGCGAACCAACTCCCTAAACTTGCCCACAATACCGTTTCATTAATATTTATTTCACCGCCCGCTGCTCGATAACCCTTAATAATATTAGTGAAACTTTCTTGCTTTAATTTTCCAAAATTAATTCCACTCCAATTTAACAAAACCCCCACCAATTCAATTTGCGGATGAATATATCCCGCCGCTTCCCAATCGATAATGCTTAGTAAATGTTTATTCAAAACAACATTAGCTTGTGTAAGATCCCCATGACTTATTACTGAAAAATTTGTTAAGTTTGCTTTAGCAGTAAAATATTTTTCCGCCCATAAATTTAATTTAGCCGTTAAATAATGAATTAAATTTGTATTTTTTTTACATTTAATAAACCGCTTAAATTCTTGCCAATCATTCAACTGATAGTTTTGCCAGCGAGATATAGTTACCTCGGGCAAAGTGATATTCGTTATATGCAAATCTGCCAATAAACGCCCAATTGAATAAGCGTAAGCTGAAGTTACTGCTCCCGCAGACAATATACAACCAAAACGCCATTTAAATACGGCGAATTTATTATTATTTATTTCGCATATTTTTTTATCTTTATATGCCAAAGCCGTACATACCGAAAACATTTTATTAGCAAAAGCATTTGCTATTTTATCGCCTTGTAAAAAATTGTTTAAACCCACAGAATTAGCAGCCAGCTGTTTAACAGCATAACAACCTTGCTCAGTTTGAACACGCCAAACCCTACCTGCACTAATAACAACAGGGACAGTTTTTAATGGGCCTAATTGGTATAAATCACAAATTGTTTTTATTAATTCCATATTAAAAAATTAAAGGCGGTTTTATTCCGCCTTTATGAAGTAAATGATAAACGCTATTTTTTATAACCTAGGAGTATTATTGCCATTCTTCTTACGTTGCTCCTCAGCTTCATCTTCTTGTTCACTTCTAGGAGCAGGGACCGGCACAATCGATAAGCTATTAACAAATGGCGTTAGCGCATCTCTTAATCGTAGATAATTATATAGATAGGCATTGTAGTCATATGGCTGTTTTGACTCAGTATACTGATCTTTATTTGGAACATTCACAGGACTGAACTGCCTGACCTGAATGAATGCTTTTTTCATTAAGTGCAGACTATCGGTCAACTCCTCAACCATTAAAATATTTTTCCCTAAAAACCCATTTTGCTGCTCAGCCAACTCAAACTGCGACTGGTATAATTGACATTCCATGGTAACTTGATGCAACTGGTGCTTCATGGCTTGCTCTTGTACTTTTCTTTCATTTTCAACTTGCATGTACATAGCCAGATGTTGATCTATTTCTTTGAAATCCAAATTATCACTATTATCGTCGAGCATTGAAGGCGCACTTGGCGTAACGTAGCCAGGGTACACTGAAGAAGGATACAGTAGTTGGTTACCTTCCGCATCATTAGCATCAATATCGAAATAAGGCGCGCTGGCATTTATAAATGCGCCATCTTCAATAGGATATAAGGGTGGCGCACTAGGCTGTTCAATTCCAGGCATTACTGGTGCCATATAAGGTAGCTCAGCGGCAGGCTGAACACTGTTAACATAAGCCACCAAGTCTGGCCGTTCTGCAGCAAGCTCAGGATTGCGAAACAGATAATCTTGCAAATACTCTGGATTATAGGGAAGGCTCGTAATTTCCGAAATATTATTTATCTGTTGCTTTAACACGATAGACTGTTGCTGAGTTTGCTGAATTTTTTGTGTCAATTCTATTTTATTACCAACCACTACTTTCTGTTGAGCTTGCATGGCCGTTAATGCGGCAAGCAAACCCTCAATGGCCGCTTCGATTTCTTTAATATCCTCTTCAAACCGTTTTATTAATTCCATCAATGTTGGGCTTTGCACAATGACGCTTGGCTGATTTACTAATTCCGAACTATAACCAGCCGCATTAGCTTTTTCCTGAAGCTTGTATTCTTCTATAAATTGCCGCAACCGCTCCTGTTTGCTCGCTATCAGGGTTTGTATTAATTGAATTAATCGTAAATAATCTTCTTGTGCAAGCAAGGTTTTAATCGCAGCTACTAGTTTAGCTGCGACGCCATTTGGATTAACGCGCGCCACAACAGATTGCTCTTCATTAATATTAAAGGGCGCTTTTACATCATTTAAATCCGCCTGTGTGGCGGTCATCAACTGGTTTAACTGAGATTTTGCGATAGTGTTTGGCATAATTAGCTCAATATTTAATTAAAGGTTAGTTAATAGAGCCTACTGCATTAAATAATATTAATGTCGTAACCTCAACAATTAAAATAGTAGCACATGAATCTTAAAGCTTCCTTAAACACAAGACTTATATAGCCAGTTTTTTAACAATTCTAAATGCTGATCGCATAGACAAATAAAAAAGGCGACTAGTCGTCGCCTTTTTTGGGTTAACATTAAGTCATTAAAACTTCTTATTAGAAGGAGAAAAAACATTATCGTATTGTTCATCCTGCTGTTTACCATTACGCACGTAAAATGCTGTACCGCTCTTTTGAAATAAAGCCTGTAAACCATAACATAAATCGTAAGGTGATTTCGGTGTCCAATTAACGACAGAAGCACATCCATGCTGAGCCAGCGCTACCAAATCGCTTGTAATTCCAGCTTTAATCTTGTTACTTGAATCAAATAGCACAGAGTACATGACTATTTTTTCCGCTAATTTTTCTTGTTTGTATATATTTTCATTTATTTTTTGCATTAACAATTCATACATACGTTGGCCATCGTTATGTTGTTGTGCCAGACCTTGTTGTTCTGGCTGCCTATCTGAAGCAACTTGTACCTGATTATTGACTACTTGAACTTGTGGTTGCACTACAGGAGTAACAGTAGCAACTGTACTTACCTGTGTTGTTGGATTATTAACAGGTGCCGTCGAAACATTTGCTGGAGTAATGGCAATTTGAGCAGGTATTGCCTGAGCAATAGCAAATTGTGTTTGCTGCAAAAGCGCTTGCTGTGCTTGAATTTGCTGTTGCAAACTTGCTTGCTGGTTTTGCAATTGTACTTGTTGTGCTTGTAATTGCTTCAACATATCACCTAAAGCATCAATATGCTTATCTAATTCTTCCAGTTGTTTACGAAGATTTGCGATAAGTTCCGCAACACCCACTGATTTATCGGCTGACACAGCATTAACAACTTCTTCAATATTCTCATTAGAAGATTCCGAACGCGCCTGGTCTATTTTATATTCTTCTATTAATTTTGCTAATTCTGCTCGCTTAGCGATTAAAAAACCAAAAATCATCTGCATTTGCAGTATAATTTCTTTAACTTGCAGCACATTAATACCCTCTGCTGTGCGCTTAGCAGTTTCACTATAGGGGTTCAAGCTTAAACCATTAACGATTTCTTCAAATTCGCTAACCAATTGTTTTATGTTTTGCAAAGATAATTCAGCGGCCATATCATTCTCCTCTACTGCTAATATTATTATGTTAATAAAGCCGATGGGGCGACTAAATGTAACCACACCATAAGCTCATTAAACAAATATTAGCACATGAAGCTTAAGGTTTCCTTAAGCACACACCACTTAAGAGCAAAAATTTATTAAAAACTGCACCAACAAGGGCACAGGCCGGCCGCTAGCAGTTTTTTCTTTACCGCTTTTCCAAGCTGTTCCCGCAATATCCAAGTGCACCCACGGATATTTTTCAGCAAAACGCGCCAAAAAACAGCCGGCAGCAATACATTTAGCCTCATTACCCTGCCCCACATTGACCATATCTGCAAAAGGGCCATTAATCAGTTCTTGATAGTCATCCCATAAAGGCAAAGACCACACCCGATCCCAACTTTCTTGCGCCGCTTGCTGAACAGCTTGGGCTAATATTTCATTATTCGACATCATGCCACTGGCTACTGAACCTAAAGCAACGATAACCGCCCCCGTTAAGGTAGCGACATCAATGACTGCCGCTGGCTTAAAACGCTCAGCATAAGTTAATGCATCACATAAAATAAGGCGCCCCTCGGCATCGGTATTTAAAATCTCAACTGTTTGGCCTGACATTGTGGTAACAATGTCACCTGGCTTTACCGCTTTACCGTCAGGCATATTTTCAGTCGCCGGCAATATCCCAACCACCTCAATAGGCAATGCTAATTCAGCGGCCACCTTAATTGCTCCTAAAATACTAGCCGCGCCACACATATCATATTTCATTTCATCCATGCCCGCAGAAGGTTTTAAGGAAATGCCTCCCGAATCAAAAGTAACACCTTTACCTACTAAAACTACCGGAGACTTACCTTTCTTCACCTTGCCTCGATAATGCACAATAATTAATTTGGCAGGCTCCTCACTGCCTTGCGCAACAGCCAACAAAGCCCCCATTCCTAATTGGCGCATATTACTTTCTTCTAAAACATCTACTGCCACTGTTTTATATTCTTTCCCTAATGTTTGCGCTTGTTTAGCCAGAAAACTCGGCGTACAACGATTTGCCGGCATATTACCCAAATCTTTAGCGAGGATTACCCCTTCAGCAATAGCCAAACCTTCTTGCAACGCGCGCTGAGCAGCTGATAAATTAGCTTTATTAGCCACGTTCCATGTCAATTGCCCCAGACTCATGACTCGAGTTTTAGGCTTACTTTTAAATTGATTAAACTCATAAGTAGCCTCATAACTTACTTGAACAGCTTGTCGTATATTCCAATCAACCGCCCTATCCTTCACTTTTAGGTCCGTTAAATAACAACAAGCTTCCTTCGCGCCAGTCGTTTTTAACACACTGATGGCTTTATGAATAACCTTTCGAAAAGCCGTTTCATTAAATTCAGCTTGCGCACCGCAACCCACGATTAACAAACGCTTGCTAGGTAAATTTGCCACATCATGCAACAACAACGCTTCGCCGATTTCACCTGTCAAATCATTTGATTGAAAAAGCCGACGTATATAGCCTTTAGTATGGGCATCAATGATTTGCGCCGCCTCTGATAATTGTTTATCGGTAAAAATTCCTACAATAAAACAATCGTTTTTTTGCTTTATTATCTCTGTATGTTTTACAGTGCATCGCATAATGTGTAGTCTCCTATTACCTAAAAAATTCAATTGAGTAGTTTACTTAAATCATCAGGATTTGCTAGATTGGCGTAACTCCTCACAAGCACCAGCTTTAACAAGCGCTCAAACGGTAAACAGCATGATTATTTTTCGTTACTTAAGTCGTGAACTTCTAACAGCATTATGCGCTATTACCAGCATAATATTGTTACTTTTCTTGAGTAATCAATTCACACGTTATTTAAGTCAAGCTGCCACCGGTAAATTCGCTGGCGCGATTTTATTACGCCTTATTGGCATTGAGATTCCACACTTACTAGGCATTTTATTGCCTCTTGGCTTATTCCTGGCGATTTTATTTATTTACGGACGTATGTACACCGACAATGAAATGACCATCCTAACTGTCTGTGGCATAAGCCGAACTAAATTAACCTTACTTACACTCCCCATTACCTTGCTAGTTTTTATAACCGTTAGCATTCTTTCCCTCTGGATAAGCCCCAAACTACTAATGTATCGCGATACCTTGCTAGCGCAAACAGGCACGGCAGCTCAACTTGAGACAACTCTACCCGGAAGATTTCAAGAAATGAACAGCGGACAACGTGTATTTTATGTCGAATCCATTTCCCCCGATCATCAACGCATGCAAAATCTTTTTATGGCGCAACTAGCGAATGACAGCACGCCTAACAACCCCAACTGGGTTATCGTAACCGCTAAAGATGGTTATCAAGTGGTATATCCAACCACAGGCGATCGATTTTTTGTGATCACCAATGGTCGCCGCTATCAAGGCACCCCAGGCAAAAATGACTTTAGTGTTGTCCAGTTTGGCAAATATGGTATCCGCATTGAAAGCCATGCAGCAGACATCACCGCTCAAGAAGAAACCATGCCAACTAGCGCGCTTTGGCATGCAAAAAAAAATAAAAACCTAGCGCTTTCAGAATTACAATGGCGCCTTTCTATGCCACTCTCTGTTTTACTATTAACACTACTCGCTATACCATTAAGCCGGGTAAAACCCCGCTTTGGGCGCTATGGGCAATTATTGCCCGCTATTTTAATGTATATTCTCTATGCCAATTTATTATTAGTCGGCCGCAATTGGATTGAACAAAATATCATCCCCGCTCATATCGGCTTATGGTGGATTCACGGTTTACTTTTGCTAGCTATTATCACTATTTGGCTATGGCAAACCGGCTGGCAAACCATCCGTGTTTTACTTACTCAGCGTAGGCAAATTACCTTATGAAAACGCTCGATCGCTACCTTGGCATTACCATAATTAACACCACATTAATGGTATTAATTATGCTCGTTGGCTTAACAATATTTATTAATTTAATTAAAGAAATTAGTGCTATCGGTACTGGCGCTTATGGCATCTGGGGCGCCTTAGAATATGTAATCCTAGATCTGCCAAAAACAACATATTCTTTCTTTCCCATGGCAACACTTATTGGCGTGTTATTAGGATTAAGTCTATTAGCACATCATAGCGAATTAATTATCTTAAGGGCCAGTGGAGTCTCCATTGCGCGCATCAGCTGGGCCGTTATAAAAGCCGCCATCTTATTATTAATAGCCGCAACTCTTTTAGGTGAATGGTTAGCACCTATCGCGGAACATACCGCAGAAAACCGCAAGGCTATTTTAACCAGCCACGGCCAAGCGATAGTAACAGGACGTGGCATTTGGATTCGAGATGGACATAATATCTTAAATATCCAAACAGTTATTGGCGCCACCCACATTCGAAGCATCAATCGTTACGTTTTCGATAATAACCGCAACTTAATACGCGCTAGCCATGCCGAATCCGGCGTTTATCATCATGGTCTTTGGATAATGAAAAATATAGACACCAGCTACATTACACCCACAGCAATACACTCAGAGCACAACGCCATTGGAAACTGGCACTTATCACTCGATCCTACTCTACTAAGAATTTCCGTTGCCGACCCTGATGAGATGTCATTATTGCAACTGCATGATTACATCCGTTACCTAGATAAAAATAATTCAAATAGTGCTATCTATGCTTTAGCTTTCTGGCAAAGAATATTACAACCGCTAGCTACGCTGATTATGGTTTGGCTCGCCATCCCCTTTGTATTTGGTTCATTACGCTCCATGACAATGGGCTTACGAATAATGCTAGGCATTATTGTTGGCTTTGCCTTCTTTATTTTAAATGAATTTTTTGGCCCCTTCAGCATAGTTTATCAATGGCCACCCTTATTAGCCGCACTATTGCCTATTGTATTATTTGCAATGGCCGCTTATTTCCTACAAAGACGTGTTAATTAAATAATGAATATTTCTGCTGCAAAGCACTCTATTATTTCATTAGAAACCCGAGCCACACTATTAGTTGCTTTATCAGCCACCTTATATGGCTGCCTAGGCTTTTTTGGCACCAAACTCATTGAATTACATTTTACTATTTCAGCCATGCTCTTTTGGCGATTTTTTATTGCCACTTTATGGATGCTACCCTTTGTATTAAAAAAAACCGCGCACGTCCCATCAAGCAATTTCGATAAACGCCAACTATGCATCCCATTCATCCTGGGTGGCTTATGCTACGCTGGAAATAGCGCATTTTATTTTGCAGCTAGCCATTACACAGGCACCGGCCTCGCCATGGTGATTTTTTTTACTTACCCGATGTTTGTCGTTTTATTAGCATGGCTCATCGACAAATACCCCATTAGCAAACACATGGCCATTGCATTAATTAGCATTGCTCTAGGATTATTATTACTAAAAGGTCAGCAGGTAAATATATCAAATAAAACCGGAATGTTTTTCGCGATCTGAGCCGCGTTATTCTATGCTTTTTATATTTTTGGCAGCAAACACACTGCACGCAACATACCTTCACGTTATCTTACTATATTAGTCTGTGTTGGTTGCTCAGTGGTATTTCTCAGCATTATTTTAATTAGGCATGAATTTATATTTCCTAATTCCTATAAAGAATGGTTTTACATAAGCGCTTTAGGCATTATTGCAACCGCATTACCCATTCAATTATTACTCGAAGGTTTAAAACATATTCACGCGAGCAAAGTAGCTGTTTTATCCGTTTTAGAACCCGTTGTTACGCTCATCGTGGGCATTACCGCTTTACATGAATCCACTTCAACCCTCCAGCTCACTGGTGCTATTATTATTTTACTAAGCGCCGTTATTATACAATTTGAGCGATAATCGCCTCAAAGCAGGAAACGCTTATTTGCATGTTATTAAGCCTGCCATTCCTAATTCCACTTAAATATAAGTATAAGCCAACCCCGCATTATTTTTCATCTGCAAAGCCTGCACAACATTATCAATAGAATGTTGTGCATGGATTATTTGACCTAATTGATTGCCTTTGTATTCAGTCGTGCAAAGTTTGACAGCCAAACGCGCTTTTAAATTATACCAAGCATGCGTATCTGCCGTTTCGCAGCTCATTTGCATGGCATGCGCCGCTTGCGGTTGTTGCTCTAAGTGATTAAAGGTGCTGATATAACCACCCAATCGATAAACCAAGCCCGCTCCATTCGTTAAGGAGATAACACCCAGCGCCGTTAAACTGGCAGGTTTATTTTTGGCTAACGTATCGGCTAATTGATACAGTTGTTCGGAGGTCGCATAATCCGTTTGATCCCTGTGTCTGAATAATTGTTTGGCCTCGGCCTCTCTTTCTGGCACATCAATCAGATAAACCTTTCCAAGCGTTAAACCCACTTTATTAATCAAACCATAACGTGAATTAATATTATAAACCCAATTACTTTTGTCTGGCATAACACCGGGTATATGCCCCACGCCTGGGGAATTAAAAACAACCGCTCGACCTAAAATACCTGCTTTTAACGGCATTAATTGCGCTAAAGCGCCACCGAGCGAATGGCCAGTAAATTTTAAAGGCAGCACGGATGGAAAATAATTTCGCAGATAATCCTGTGCCTTGACTATAAAACTAATTAACGAATTCGTAAAAGACAAGGGGGCGCTATCGCTGCCGCCTTCCCCTAACACATCGGCATACCACGATAAAGCATCCACACCAAGGTTGGTTTTATCGGTAAACAGGGTTCCACGTACGGCAACAACTGCGTCAGTCGCGTTGCCGTTTTCGAATTTTAAATAAAGTTGGGCAAAAAAATGGTTGGCGGGATCGATGGTGGGATCGACATCGGTCATAATGCACCATGTATCTTTATCTTTTGTATCTTTATCGGTTATATTTTTAACGGTAGTCTGTTTAAAACTTACATATCCATATGTTGGTTTGGAAATATCATATATATGGCCTGCTATTTTTGAAAACTCCAGTATAGTCAACATTACATTCTCTTTAAATTAATTATAAATTTATAATTTCCTCTGGGATATAAGTCGTAATACCCCTTTAATGGAGCATGATTTTCGGTTTGGCATTCGCTGCCTTTTTGACACATCCAGTTGTCTTCTCCCAAGTAATTAATAGAAGAAATTTCTTTTTTCAAAAATGAAGCGATACTGTAACCTCTAAAATTTGGTATTTTATCGTCAGTCTTATATGAAATATCAACAATATTCCAACCACAAAAACCAGGCTTATATAAATCTAATGGAATGGCATATTTATAATTACCATGTTGGTCAGTTTTTACTTTAATCACATGATCAATTTCACGATAGGAACTCACACCTTCGAAGTAATTAATAGTGTATTTACATGCTGGATTGGTCGTATAATAAATTGTAATAAATTCTAACTGCACATCATCTTTTATTTTTGGATCCACATACCCCCGCACCGTCATAAAATAACGCGGGCGCAGATTAATTTCAGGTGCATATTTACCAGTATTAGGTGGTGGTGGCGGCGGATAAGGCGGAGAGCTGCATGCCGCTAATAAAAAACTTATACTGAGCAATAATAAATAACGCATTTTATAAAACAATCCCTTGAGTGAAATCATAACCAACAGAGCTAGATGTAATGAATGCAGTAAGCTCCAGCTTTCATATCCTTGCGCTGTTGCGCTCCCATTAATCCCAGCGAGTTTAATAAACAAATGGCTCATTTCATGCCTCCTTTCGTGAATCTGATGCTAAAAAACATAAACATCCTTTATTTTGCCAAAAAATAAACGTTAACACATTATTTAATAATATATCAATGACTTTTAATAGATTGTGTTAGGAGAAATCTTAGGATAGTTTTAATCTTGAAAAAGACAAGGCGGTCAAACACAGGATTTTTTAATTTATTCAAATAATCCTGTTCGTTAATAGTTTTCCATCGCTGCATTTTCCAAAATAATTCCGTTAAAGAGGGGAAATGCTTGATAATTATTGAACTGCTTGCACAGCCATCATCTTGTTTATTCTGGCCTAGTCACAAAACTATTTTCATTCCCTACGATCACGCCAATTAAAGCCGCCTCTTTTGGTGAAAAACCTGGGAAAGGTGCTGAATGGTTACATCTTTTAATTCTAAACTTCTCTACTATTCCCTTAGTGGTCATGCTATGCTGTCAATTAACCTATTAGGTTAATTGCTTTTATACACAGTGACTATTTAATCATTTCATGGACATATCGACTACCAATTATTTAACGGATGATTCTGATTATTATTGTTATCATTTAAACATCCAGCCAAATGCTATTATTGCCAATTATCAGGATGAGAATTTAATTATTCAGGACGTTCAAGAGATGCCGCCTACAAACAGCGCAGCTTTGCAGCTAATATGTATTGCGAATGAACGCAAAATCCCAATACAGGTCACCCCAAATAATTGGAAAAATAGTTTTATTGTTGAAGATATCTACATCCTTCTGTTCATAAAAACGATTGAGAAAGCTTATCCACTCTTAGCAAGTTATCTGAGAGTGGTATGCAGCGTGCTTCCTCAGTAGTTGATTAAATTTATATTTCGCAGTTAAATATTAGTTTAAGAATTTCTAGGTGCGCCATTCCTAAACTGTTAATCATGGCGCTTTTTATTTTGGCATGCTTTTGCTTTTTTTTCTTGTGATTTTTTTAAGCTGTATCTCTTCTTCAGCGAGGCAAAATTGATTTTAAATATTTTTATAAATTTTGTAACGAGTGATCAAGGGCAAAAAGGCGGCAAAAACAGTTCTCTTATGAAGGGCATCTTTGCCGACATTATACTTGACAATATTATCTCGTTTTGAAACGAGATAATATTGTGTTATTGCTGCTAAAGCATCTTGTTGATCTGACAAAGATTCGTAGTCTGAATTAATTACTGAATCAGATATTGAAACGATAACAGGATGTTTGCTTTTATAATTGCCAGGATAGCTTTCAAATAGTGATTTTTTTCGCTTTCTTCCCGTACTTGTTTTGCTCAACTGAAGTAATTTTATTTAATCTTAGGTAGATGCTGATGAACGCCTATACTATAAAATAAATTAACAGGTTTATTATGTTTATAATTTTTAATATCGGCTGATTTTATAATTATAGGAAGGTTATTATTATTTGCTACTGATCTGGCGACATCTAAAAACTTAGAATCAATGTCTATTGCTGTAATTGAGATATTTTTGTTCTTGCCTACTAGTTCAAACATATTTCCAGGGCCGCAGCCTATCTCTACAACCTCTATCAATTGCTTAGTAGAAATTTTACCTTCTATTATTTTAGCAAGTAAGCGTTCTGCTTCCGAAACGTAAATGTGCTCTTTTGCGATAATCTGATGGAATAATCTGAGAATATATCTCAGGTACTATAATTTCTGTATATTGTGCGTCATTCACTACGTGATCCATAGTTTACCTCTATTAATAAAAATTAACTAATTTTAGTGCGGCATTATGATAACAGTAAAAATTAAACTCTGTAAAAATATTTACTTGATTTTATATTGTTGTCCAGATTACATTAACTTAGCTATAGTTATAATTCTGGACATCAAGTAACATGTTAAATAATATATTTTTGAAAAATATTTCCTCATGGGTTAGTGAAATAAAGCGATTTGCTGCTAGAAGGGTAGATATGCGCCCCTAACCTTGTAAGTTATGAGTGCCTGTTAAACATAAATTATTAATACAAGGATTTCCATTAAGTTACCCGCTAAGCCAAATAAAATGACAGAATAGAATAGCATTTT
>CAIUAS010000031.1 GCA_903897205.1 uncultured Gammaproteobacteria bacterium | reverse complement strand
AGATGCGCGGCTGCTTGTTCGATTTTTTTTGCGGCCATGGCTAATTCCTCAGCTAAGCCATCAATTTCTATTAATAATAAAGCGCCTGCCGCCGCTGGCAAAATAATACCTTGTGAACGAATTAGCTCAATGGCTTTTGCATCCATAAATTCTAGTGCGCATGGCATTACTGGTTGAGCCATGATACGAGTGACCGCTTCAGTAGCTGCAGCGATATTTCGATAAATTGCGCGAATGGTTTGTTTGGCTTCGGGTAAGGGCGTTAGCTTTAAAATCGCTTGCGTAATAATTGCTAAGGTACCTTCAGATCCGATAAGCAGCCGAGTGAGATCATAACCCACCGCGCCTTTAGTGGTTGCAAAACCGGTATGAATAATACTTCCGGCTCCGGTTACTGCTGTTAGCGCTAAGGTATTTTCTCGGGTTGCTCCATATTTTATAGCGCGTGGGCCCGCCGCATTATAAGCAAGATTACCGCCGACGGTGCAAAATGCAGCGCTACTAGGATCGGGCGCCCAAAAAAAACCATGTTGTGCCGCAATATCTTGTATAGTTTGATTTAAAACACCTGGTTCAACTACCATCGTTCGATTAGCCGAATCAACTTCCGTAATACATTTCATTCGTTCACACGATAAAACGATGCCACCGCTTAATGGAACGGCGCCACCTGGTGTACCTGTGCCGCGTCCTCTTGCCGTTAATGGAATTTTATACTGGTTACATACTTTAATAATTGCTTGTACTTGTTCAGTACTTTCTGCAAATACGACAGCGTCTGGATAACCTTGGCGCCGACTATTATCATAACCATAAGCTAAGCACTCGGCGGGATCAGTTAGTATACTTTTTTCATCGATTTCTTGCCCGAGGGCTTGGATAAATGCTTGCATGATTAAATAAATTATCTTGGTTGGAGCGGGATAGTATAGGTGGGGGTAAAAATTACTAAGCTTCTTGCCCAAACAATTGCTGATCAATTAAATCGCATAAACAATGAATAACTAATAGATGGGTTTCTTGAATACGTGCGGTAACCTGAGCAGGTACGCGAATTTCAATATCACCCTCGGTTAAAATCGTTGCCATCACACCCCCATCGCGGCCAGTTAACGCGATAACTAACATACCTCGATCATGTGCTGCTTGCATTGCCTGAACAATGCTTGTTGAATTACCACTCGTTGAAATTGCCAATAACACATCACCGGCTTTCCCAAGCGCACGAATTTGCTTAGCAAATACTTCATCATAGCTATAATCATTTGCAATAGAAGTAAGCGTGGAGGTATCTGTTGTTAATGCAATGGCCGGTAAGCTAGGACGCTCCATTTCAAAACGATTTAATAGTTCTGCAGCAAAGTGCTGGGCATCCGCAGCCGATCCGCCATTACCACAGCTTAAAATTTTCTGGCCTTCTAACAAGCCATGAACCAATATTTCACTAGCCTGAGCAATAACAGGGCTCAACACTTCGGCGGCGGTAATTTTGGTTTGAATACTTTCGGTAAAATGCTGTTGTATACGAAGTAAAAGATCCATACAGTTAAATCCAACTTAAGGGAGCAAAATTAAACATCCAAATTGGACACAGCTAATGCGTTTTGTTCTATAAACGCACGGCGTGGATCAACTTGATCGCCCATTAAAGTGGTAAAGATTTGATCAGCGGAAATAGCGTCTTCAATAGTGACGCGTAATAATCGCCGTGTGGCAGGATCCATGGTCGTTTCCCACAATTGGTCAGGATTCATTTCACCTAAACCTTTATACCGTTGTATGGTCTGGCCACGCTTAGCTTCTTCCATTAACCATTCGAACGCTTCTTTAAACGTTTTAATCGCGTGTTGACGTTCTCCACGACGAATATAAGCATCGGATTTCAATAAGCCTTGTAGTTTTTCGCTTAACTCTAAAATATATTGATATTCGGCAGAATTAAAAAATTCGACTGATAAGACATGGCGTGTTTCAAGACCATGAACCATCACTTGAATAGTAGGTAAAAAACGGCCTTGCTGCTCAGTGATAACAATCTGATAACGAGTGCCATTCAGCGTTAAAGAGGCGGTGCGCGCCTGTAATTGTTGCGTCCAATGATGCACAATTTCTTGTTGGGTTAATTGTTCAGCGCGCAAAGCACCGATATTAATTAACTCTTCTAATACGATTAACGGATAACGCCGAGCCAAGCGCTGGAAAGTGTTTTTTACTATT
>CAIUAS010000030.1 GCA_903897205.1 uncultured Gammaproteobacteria bacterium | reverse complement strand
AGGGGCGAAGCAGGAAACGCATCGCGCCGTAGAGCCATTTGTGGTAGCCATTAATTATCGCGTAGTGATAAATAATGGTGGACGCAGGGCGGTCGCGGCCGTGGGTGTCGCGTCATGCGAATATTTTTCGGGGTCACGATGGCCGAAAAATATCATGAGCATAGCGACTCTCTTGATTGTTAAGCAACTGCTGCACATTTTTAATGCTGTGTGTTAAAACGGCGATATGTAAGTGCGTTAGCTGATTAGCAGAGCTGCTGGTAAATTTATCGGCTGCTTCTTTCGACTGAGGTAATTCTTCGTCTTTAAAATAATGATAATGGGTAAAATCGACATTGTCCCAACTAAAATAATAAGCGGATAATTCGCTTATTATAGTGCCGCTCTGGCCTGTTATGGCATTGTGCTTTATGCCAACCATAACGTCGGTTATTTTATCGGATGTCAGCGTTAGTGGGACGTCAAGATTGGGATCAAAGTAATCAAGGTGTTGCTTATCGGCTATAGCAAATGTCACCGCATGTTCTTCACCGCCATATTCAATCCGCAAATTTTTCGGTAAACGGCTTAAAATATCGTTATATTCTTTCAGTTGATTTTCATCTTTAAATT
This sequence comes from uncultured Gammaproteobacteria bacterium, assembly GCA_903897205.1. Classification (GTDB taxonomy): domain Bacteria; phylum Pseudomonadota; class Gammaproteobacteria; order CAIUAS01; family CAIUAS01; genus CAIUAS01. The sequence goes on along the minus strand of CAIUAS010000030.1, from coordinate 3,645 downwards.
CTATGAAGTGATTCCTGATGACACAGTGCAGGTCAGCTTTTTCATTAAATTGTTCTTTTCTGTCCGATTGTTTTAGCGAAGTCTTTGCTTTCAGTGATTGAGTATGTTGATACCAGGTGGCCCAAGTGATGAATTCTTCAAATAGTTGGCCTAATGTATCGAAGGTTTTATCTAAGGGTTCGGGTGGTTTTTTATTTAATGCTTCTTCGCTTCCGTCCCAGTTTTTGACGGCAATAAGCATGCTACGAAAAAAAGGCAATTTACCTTTCGAGTGATAATATTGGAATAGGAAGCACAAACCATTGCAGTATCCTTCTGAGAGAAACTCTTTGTCGCGATATAAAAGAGTATGGTAATAGTTAATGCCAGGAATGATATACCTTTGAGCAATGCTTGCGATTTTTTGTTGCAGATCGGCGGGCTTCTGCTCATAGATATTAGGCATATCTTTTAGCTTTTTTATTTCATCAGGAACATTATTTTCGAGCCAGTCTCGAAATTCAGGTGAGCAATTCATGACAGCGTGAAATAAATTTTTTCCATCAAAAGTTAACATATCCAGTTTTGGTTTTTTTTCCAGCAGCTTTTTGGCAAATTCCTCATGCCCATTGGCAAGGGCGTAATAAAGTGCTGTTGCTCCAGATGGATCCTGGCGATTTAGATTAAGGTTAGTAGTCATGTCGAAAAGTATCTCAGCACTTTTCCAGTCGCCATTGGCTGCTGCTACATGTAAAGCGGATACGAAATAATCAGCGTTACTGGGCCCCACATTAGCGTCTACATAAATTAAACAATGCGTTAATAAATCGTATTGTTTATTTTCAATAGCGGTAATTAAAGGATTTTCTATTTTTTCATCTTTCATTGCGATGGCTATTTTCGTCGTATTTTTAGCTTGCTCCTGGTTCTGCTTGAAATAAGCCTTCACGAAATCAAGATCTCCCACTTCAGCCGCATAATTCAAGTAACTACGTTTATAGAGAGCGTTATTATTATTTGGCATGAACGGGATGGTGGGTTTCTTTAAAAGAGAAGCATTATTAATGATAGGATCAAGGATTTCATTTTTTATGCGCTTATCATAGTATTCCTGAAACTCTTTTATATCTATGCGTTCTCGAACGACATTAGTTATGCTTACTTTAGAGGATAGATATTCAACTAATTCTTTATGGCCATAATCAAAGGCTAGTTGCAATGGTGTTATGTTCAACTGTCCAGTCGGTTTGGAGAGGGAGACCCCGTTTTTTTCTAATTCTTTAATCTTATCTAAGTCGCCTAAAATAGTTGCATAATGAATTAGGGAGTGTCCCGCTATGTTGTGAAAGTCATAGTCTGTTTTGTATTGGCTATAGCGTGGATCCGACTCGTTCTCTGTTTCAAACTTCTGGCGTGATTCGATTAACGTTTTAAGATTTTGGTAATTTTCTTCAAGGTTTTTTATTTTTTTTAGAGATAACGTAGGCATAACACCCCCCCGCATATAACAAAGTCTAATTAAAAGTATAGTTTACACGCGGGAATTTTCCATGCTGATGCTATAACCGGCATAAGGTTAATACTAACAGATCAGTGCAAGCCAAAACATAGACATCTACTCCGATACGTTACATAATCACGCTCCAATAAACCTGTTGCCTTAAGGTGAGTGTTGATGATCAAAAACATTATTGAATTCAAAAACGTGAGCAAGCATTTTGCAGAGCATCCTGTATTGCATGATATTAATTTTGAAGTGCAAAATGGCGAGTTCCTTACTTTGTTAGGCCCTTCAGGTTGCGGTAAAACCACTTTGTTAAGAATGATTTCCGGTTTTGAAGAACCCAATAGCGGATCTGTTTTTATCGATGGCAAAGACGTGCAAGGGCTGCCGCCGCATTTGCGTCAGGTGAATACGGTTTTTCAAAGTTATGCTTTGTTTCCTCATATGAATGTGTTTGAAAACGTTGCGTTTGGTTTGCGCAGTCGGGGAATTGGTCGTGATGAGATTGAACAGCGAGTTAATGAAGCGCTGAGAATGGTCAAACTCGATAGCTATCGTCACCGCAAGCCCCATCAATTGAGTGGTGGTCAGCAGCAGCGTGTAGCAATCGCGCGCGCAGTCGTTAACAAACCCTTAGTGTTATTGTTAGATGAGCCCTTAAGTTCCTTAGATTATCGCCTGCGAAAAAATATGCAGATTGAATTAAAGCAGTTACAACAACAATTAGGTATCACTTTTATTTTTGTGACGCATGATCAGGAAGAGGCGTTATCCATGTCCGATCGAGTGGTGGTGATGCAAGACGGTTATATTGAACAAATCGGTACTCCGCGTGAAATTTATGAAGAGCCTAATACTTTGCAAGTGGCTAAATTTATCGGTGAAGCAAATATTTTTGAAGCGAATATATTAGAAGCGAATCAAAAGCAATTGGTGATTGAAGTAGAAGACAAACAATTTACTTTGAAAAACCGTAAAGGATTTACCCAGGATGATAAAATTTGCGTGGTGATACGTCCTGAAGATTTGCAGGTATGGGGACAATCTGAAGTGGATGATACTAGCAATATGTTTCCTGGCATGGTCGAGCAAGTTATTTATAAAGGCGCTACGGTCGATTTAATGGTGCGTTTATCCAGCGGCAAACGTTTAGCCGCTGCGCAGTTTTTTAATGAAGACGATGAGAAATTAGATTATTCATTAGGCGAACGCGTGTGGGTACACTGGTTTCCTGGTTGGGAGGTTCTATTACGCAATGATGCATGATAATACCTTTAAACGTTTTTCTATTGGAAGCATTTGGATTTGGCTGGCATTGTTTGCGTTGGTGCCTAATCTTTTAGTCTTGCTCACAAGTTTGATGCAGCAAGGCGATAGTGAATTAGTTCGCTTGCAATTAACATTTGAAAATTATCTGACCTTATTAGATACCGCTTATATTAAAATCTTTATTCATTCTTTGTATTTAGCGGGAACGTGCACTTTATTATGTTTAATGATTGGTTATCCTTTTGCTTATATATTAGCGCGCATGCATAGTCGTCATAAAGCTTTATTATTGTTATTAGTGATTATTCCTTTTTGGACGAGTTCGCTCATTCGCACTTATGCAATTGTTGCTATTATTAAAACGCAGGGTATTTTAAATAGTTTATTAATAGCGCTAAATATTATTCATCAGCCATTGCATATTTTATATAGCGGCACGGCGGTTTTAATTGGTTTAGTCTATAATTTATTGCCATTTATGATTCTGCCGCTTTACGCGAATATCGAGAAGCTCGACGCCCGCCTCATTGATGCCGCGCGTGATTTGGGTGCTAACAAAGTTCGGGTTTTTATTAAGATTATTTTGCCTTTAACTTTGTCCGGTATTCTTGCCGGTAGCATGTTAGTGTTTTTGCCCGCTATTAGTATGTTTTATATTCCAGATTTATTAGGCGGCGCTAAAACCATGCTCGTTGGTAATTTAATTGAAAATCAATTTTTAGCCGCCCGCAACTGGCCGGTGGGTTCAGCGGTTGGTGTGGTATTAACCTTATTAATGGGACTTATGCTGTTTGTTTATTGGCGGGCTAATAACAGCAATCAAGTTAAGCAGGATCTGGTTTGAAAATATTATTGGATGCGTTTGCTAATGTGCCGGTTAAGCTATCCCAGTT
>CAIUAS010000029.1 GCA_903897205.1 uncultured Gammaproteobacteria bacterium | reverse complement strand
CCAGATATTAGTGGGAGTTAGTGGGAGAAGTGGTTTCAATGGTTAAAACAGGCTAATAAAAAAATAATTTCCGAGGAAAACGATGCCTCTGATGACTGGCAATTGGCCTTATCGCCCGCAGCCTTATTGGAACAATCTATTTATCAGGAAAAATTACACGAACTTAAACAGCTCGTGAGCGTAACTCCACATTATTATGAAGCGCTTTATTTAAAACCCTTGCTGGCAATGGCGGCTATCGTTCAACAATTACCTTACCCTTTTCAACATCATTACGAAATAAAAAATGGTTTCTTGTTAGCTGCGCTGGATTGCGCGCTCGCTGCTTTAAAGTTTCGCCGTGGTTATATGCTGCCACTCGGTGCCGATACTGAAACCTGTTACCGTGAACAAGACGCTTGGACCTATGCCATTTTCACGGCCGCGTTACTGCAAGAATGTTGGTTATTATTAGGGGCTTTTCAAATTGCTATTAAAGAACCACAAACGCAAACAGCCCGTTTATGGAACCCTTTAATCACCTCTCATATTAATGCCAAGCATTATTATCGATTCAGAGTGACGCCTACGATAACCTCTTGGCAGAGCGCAAATCCATTGTTAGTAAAGCTATTATTGCCAGAGAATGCCTTTGCCTGGTTGTGCAGTTATCCCTATTTATTTAACTGCTGGTGGAAAAGTATCGCCGGTATTCTTGAAGCGACTAATCCTATCCAGGATATTTTGCAAAAAGCACACCATCATTTATTGCCTGCGAATGGTAAGGAACCAATCAATATTAAGGAGAACAATAAAAAAGAAGCGTGTGTATCCGCTCAAATCGAAATAGAAGAGCAAGAAAAATCTAAAAAATTGGCGCAGGAAATTGAAGCCATTTCGACAATATCGATTGCGCCAACACAACTGCAGCCAGGTGTTGTTCACGAAACTATAATAGCAAATAAAAATTTTTCATTAACTGAAATATTAATTACGACACTCAAGCAACAATTCAAGCAGAAGCAATTAACCATTAACCAACCGCAAGATTTTATTCATCGGGTACACGAAGGTATTTTACTGATCACTCCCGCTATTTGGGATTGGCTATTTGCCCATTGTCCTGAGTTAAAAAATAAATGGCTTGTTCCTAAACATGAAAATCTACATAACACGCTTTTACAGGCACTACTGGAAGAAAACCAATTAATTAAAAATAGTACGCAAAACTCATTATTACACCGCTACTTTATAGGGCGCTGGGAAGCCAGGCAAGTATTGGCCGGTGTAGTCGTACCTATTGAAGATTTATTTCCAGATGGCCATTTACCCACTATCAATGAACAACTGCATTTAGAACCTGCTCTTTAATGATTCGAGGATTTTTTTATGAGCACTGATATCACCTTTGCCACTCCAACAGATAGCGCTGATAAGGTTACTGACAACATGGCCCACTTGCCATCAACACAGCCATTATTAGCCACTCATTCGAAAAATAAACCCTCTGCTTTAATTTATGAAGCGGACATTGTTTTAAAAACACGGATAGCCCGCTATTATTTTTATCGAGGCGGCCTACCCAATGGCACCGGCGTTATTTATTTTACAAAATTAGTGCGGTCTATTTGGCAGGCGGCAGCAAAAGATGATCCATACGCTGATTTATTTTTACTGCGGATTTATGATGCTTTGGTGTCTATCCGCCGAGATATTCAGCAACAGATTACACATTATAATCAACTGATCGATCAAAAAACTAGATTAAAATGGAAACCCGCCGAGTGTGCAAATCCCAGTCAAATTCATTTGTATTTTAAATTAGCCTATGGATATAGGGCGGCTGAAATCATTGCCGAATTTGATCATTACGTTAATTTAATCGTCTCTGCTAAAAGGTATGGCATTTTATTAGAAGCGCCAGTCCATGAATTAATAGAACCGATGGGCGAGAAGATACGCCATGCACTCGATTTACCCAAGCAATGGCAAGAAATCAATGTTACCCGCGACGATATCCGACAACAAAATGAATTGGCACAGCAAGCACAAACATTAATGGGCGCGTTAAACCCACAAATTCTCGCAGGCACCCTTCGCGCACCCGACGCCCCACTTAATAAAAAACTTAAGCCCATGAACAACAATTAATTAAATTAAACTTAAGGGTAGACGCTGTATGGCAAAAAGCTGGTTGCTTACTGATCCCAGAGGCTTGACCTGTCAGATTATTCATGGAAATAGCCTGGAGGCATTACACGCATTTAACAATCAATTTGATTTGATCATGACATCGCCGCCTTATGCTGATGCCAGAAAAAAGCATTATGACAGTATCAAACCGAATGATTATGCTGAGTGGTTTTGCCGTTTTCATGAAGCGTTCTGGACAGCCTTAAAATTCAATGGCAGTTTGGCCATCAACATTAAAGATAAAGTAATTCAAGGCGTAAGGCATCGATACGTATGGCAAACAATAGAAAGTTTAAGCACGCTTGGCTGGTGTTGTATTGATGATTATATCTGGCACAAAAAAACCAGCATGCCTGGCTATTGGCCGACAAGGTTGCGCGATAGTTGGGAGTATATTTTTCATTTAGCCAAAAATACCAAGCCATTTATGGATCAAAACGCCGTTAAAATACCTATTTCGCCGATCACACAGCGCCGTGTTAAAAATATTAAGGATGGCTCAAACAGCCATGCAGCTTCAACAACAGGCAGTGGTTTCTCAAGAAATTTATCAGCCTGGAAAAATAAAACCTCTGTTTTGCCGACGAATGTTTTATATCTTTCAACGGAAAGCCATAACCGTAACCATCCCGCTGTTTATCCTGTTTCATTACCCACATTTTTTATTAAGTTATTATCTAACCCTGGAGATAAGATATTAGATCCCTTTGGTGGCAGTGGCAGTACGGCGATTGCAGCAATTCAATTAGGCAGGCATTGCGTACTGATTGATAACCAATATGAGTATTGTTTGGTAGCGAAGGGGCGTTTAATAAAAGAATGCGGGATGAAAGAAACTAGAAAATCTAAAGTTATTATTGCAAATAATTTCGCTGTTAATGGCATAACAATATAAATTTAAAAATAATAACGGTCACCGTTTTTACTGTCGATACCTTGGCGACATTAACTTCAAGGTCAGCATCTCGTGAGTTCTGAAATAGATGCAAAGGTTTTTAATCTTGAACTCATAACCAATATTTAAAATATTGGGATCACATCAAGCGCAGTTATCGCAAGATAGCTTCATTTATTTTATCTACCCTGCGGGCAAATGATTTTACCCGCTTGGGTGAACATTTTCTCTGCAGGTTTTTATTTTACCTTAAGGAGAAAATACTATGTTTTATTTCGATACTAATCTTGTCGTTTTAACCGGTAATCTAGGTAACAATCCTAATTACGCCCTTATTGCTGAAAAAAAGGATTTCGCCACTTTTAACTTAGCTGTTAATAAACACTGGGAAGAAAATGGTGAAGCACGTTCTCAGACAGACTGGTTCATTGTTATTTTAAATGGGCACCTTGCCAGATTTGCTAAAGATTATCTTAGCAAAGGCAACAAAGTGTTAATTGAAGGTGAACTAAGAATGAATAGGTGGTTAGACGAGAAAGGCGTAGCCCATATATCCGTTCAAGTACTTGCTCATAAACTTAAGTCGTTGGATAAAGCCGACCTGAAAGAGAACGCCTCTAACAATGCTGAATTTATCCCCAATAACGAAGTGACACAGTAAGTTCTATTCTTTTACCTCAAACCCCTGCTGGGAGATTTCTCCTGGCAGGGAGTTTTCTCCAGCAATTTTTTATCTGGAGGAAATACGCATGATTATTCGTGCAAAAACGTTTAAAGATTGGTTAAAACATAATTTCTGCAAGTCTAACTTAGAAGATATTGCAACCCATGGCGCCAACTGTGGATGGCATGGTCTTATCTATACACAAGATATCACCAAGCTTTATGAAAAATTCAAACAGGAACTTTGGGAGCATCTCATGGGCGAAAGCGAATCATGCGGATATACCAATCCTTTTGAATTTCTTGCTACCTTTAATGGAGCCAAAGATGTTTCGGATGCGGATAGCTTTGAAACATTGCTGGTCTATTTTGCAGCAGAAAGCATGGCGTCTCAGCTTGCTGGAATTCGTTAGCTTTACCGCACTCTTTAAATATTATTTAGCCTGCCCTTGTTATTCATGTGAATAACAAGGGTTTTTATTACAAACTACCGTGGCTTAATTAGGATTTATTTCCTTGCCAGGGTTCTCCAGGCAATAAAGTAATAATGCTTTTTTTAACGGCCTGCGCGGCCGTTGGCAAATGCCAGTGCATATCCGATGTTAACAAAGGATTAATGTCTTCGCAAAAAACAGAAGAGTCGAGTTTTTCAGCTAAGTTTAATTCAAACATGGCACGCGTCACATGATGGCCATCATGGCGCATATAAATTTTAAAAGCCTCCATCGATTTTTCGGGTTGGTAATCGGGTTGTTGCAACGCCACCCATAAATCGAACAAATCACGGCCTTTTTTGCGTTGATAAAGCGCCCGTATTTTAGTGGCGATTAATTCATTGAGTGAAAAGGTAGGAATTTGAGTTTCCCCGCTAAACCAGCGCGAGGCGACCTTAAACGGTTTTTTGCAAAATCCATCCACGGAAAAATGCTCGCGCGTATTAATTTCAATCTTTAGTCGGCCAGGTATTTGGTTAGCGAGAGCCAATCGATAAATAATAGTGACGCGCCCTTCTTTAAAATTGCGCCTGGGTTGGCCTAATAACGGATCTAAGATACTTTTTATCACATCCAATAGTTCACCGATGGGTGCCGCCGTCATTTGCACCAGGTCTATGTCCTCCGAGTAGCGCAAGGCGGGTTGTATATATAATTTATACAAAGCCGTGCCGCCCCGAAAGGCCAACGTGCCAACGACTTTCGGATGATTAAATAATTCAACGAGCGCGCGACTCAGAATTAAGTCCTGCTCAACCATCGCATCGTTAGCCCAAGGTGCGTGTTGTCGCCATTCTTTTAAGTAAACCGGTAAAATCATATTTCTAACTCCAATTCGGCGTTAATGATGAGTTTCCACTTCTCGTTATATGGGGCGTCTTTAGGCGACGCTGTGGCTATCAAGCTTCTTTTCTGCACACGATGTTGCTTTAAAACCATTTGCAGCGCGTCGCTTAAAGGCATGGCTTGCAAGCTATCGAGTAAAAAACCTAACCGTTGCATCCACGTAATATTATGGGTGTTTTGTTGGGCTAACTGACTTAATGCGTCAGGCTCCATGGCTTCGATTAATTCTGAAAGCACCGTCAAGACATTATCCATACCGCCACAGCGATGCGGATAAGACACTAAATCCATCGCGGTCGTTTCAGCCGTGGACACACTAATAGGGCCTTGCGGAGAATTGAAGAATTGGGTGGGGGCATTGGCAATATCTTTTTTATGAATAAATGTAATGCCTACTTTGCCGCACTGAATCGGGCGGCGGATTTGGGGCGTCATCACTTGCAGTCGTTGCGGCTTGTGGTGAGAAGCACCATGATATTCTGCCGCACTCAACAACCCGACGTAATAAGGTGCCTGCAGATAGTGCATCAGTTCGTCGATAAAATGGTCAGCCGGTAAGCAGCCTAAAATACGGTATTCTGGCGTAATGTTGACATAAAAACCCTGAACCGGCTCAGCCACGCTACTTTTATGCTTCAACCGCCGTAGGGCGGCCTGGATGGCCGTCAGGTTCCCGGGCAACGCCTGGCAGATTTCTGCTTGCGTAAAGGTAGCCATGCCTTGGGCGGTTAAACCTATCATATAGTCTGCCAGCCGCATAAATCACCTTTCATTACTCATCTGCTTTCAAAATATAATACTTTTCGTCTGATTTAGCAAACGATTGAGCATCAATGTATTTAAGATTATAACCAATAACTACTCCACGTCCTCCACTTCATCAAAAGGTAGCTCCCTATGACACCATTATATTTATGTGAAAAACCAAGCCAAGCCCGCGATATTGCTCGCGTGTTAGGCGCTCGCCAGCAAGAAGAAGGTTGCCTTAAAGGCAACGGCTGTATAGTAACCTGGTGTATTGGCCATTTGCTGGAACTGGCCATGCCGGAACACTATTGCGCGGACTTAAAACCATGGCGGCTAGAAACACTGCCGGTAGTGCCGCAACAATGGCAGATGAATGTGTCCGATAGAACCAAAAAGCAATTTAATAT
>CAIUAS010000028.1 GCA_903897205.1 uncultured Gammaproteobacteria bacterium | reverse complement strand
TAGTGGATCCAGTTTTTAGGACAATAGTTTAAGATGTGGTCTGGTAAATAAGGATAAGCAAAAATGAGCGAATCGAAGCAGAGGAAAGTTCACACGCCCGAGTTCAAGGCGAAGGTTGGTCTTGAGGCATTACGAGGGGAAAAAACAATTAATGTGATTGGCCTGGAATTTGGTGTACACCCCGTTCAGGTTGGATTATGGAAGAAAGAGATCCAGGATCAAGCCAAAACCCTTTTTGAAGGTAAACGTGGACCCAAGCCAAACGCTGAACACCGTGAGCCGGAATTATTATACAGTGAGATAGGCAAGCTGAAGATGGAGCTGGATTGGCTCAAAAAAAAGTCTGGGATTTGCCTGTCATGATGAGGCAGGATTGGATAAACCTTGAGGAAGATATGCCAGTAACTCTACAGTGCCAGCTGACTGGAGTATCAAGAGCAACGGTTTACGCACATCAAAAACCCAGACCTGCAAATCAAAATGATATGTTAATCAGTCGTTTGATTGACGAAGAATATACCAGGCATCCATTTTATGGAACACGTAGAATGGTTGTATACCTCAAAACACTGGGTCATACCGTCAACCGTAAGCGGGTGCAGAGACTGATGCGTGCGATGGGTCTGGCAGGCATGGCTCCGGGGCCTAACACAAGTCGCCCGCATCCAGAGCATAAGGTTTATCCATACCTGCTGCGAGGAGTTCCCGTTATCAGGCCTAATCAGGTCTGGAGCACAGATATTACCTATATCCGGTTGGAGCATGGCTTCGTCTACCTGGTAGCGATAATTGACTGGTATTCTAGGCATGAACTCAGTTGGAGAGTTAGCAATACCATGGATTCGTCATTTTGTGTTGATTGCCTGGAAGAGGCTTTACGCAAGTATGGAAAACCAGAAATATTCAATAGCGATCAAGGCTCTCAGTTCACCAGTGAGGCATTTACCGGCGTATTGAAGCGTGAAGAGATTCAAATCAGCATGGATGGACGTGGACGAGCGTTTGATAATATATTTGTCGAGCGACTCTGGCGTAATGTTAAATATGAAAATGTGTACCTGAATGGCTATTCTAAAATGAATGAATTAAAAGAAGGGCTTAAAAAATATTTTAATTTTTACAACCTAGAACGTCCGCATCAATCGCTGGGAAATTTGACGCCAGATGTCGTGTATCGTACTGCAATAGGTGGAGGTGCCATGATCGTAGATAAATATCCGTCCGAAGATAATGCAAAAAAATCGGAAAACAAAGAAGCAAAAACAAAAGCGTCTACAAAAAACGAAGTAAACGTATCAACGGGGCAGCGCCGTCCAGCTGTGAACGTAGTTGAGGCCACATCTTAATCCAGATTAAATATTGTCTTGACTAAGGGGTCCACTTTAGCCATCCCGGATAAACCGGCGGGAAAACGCGGCAAAATCGCCAAATCGGACGCGCATAACCTGCTTGAGCGCTTACAAAAATACGAGGACTCGGTGTTTCTTCGCTAAAGACCCGCTTGTTCCATTCACCAACAATCGCGGAGAGCGGGATCTGAGAATGAGCAAAGTCAAACAGAAAGTGTCAGGCTGCTTCCGTTCCGTGGAATATGCCCACGCCTATTGCCGCATCACCAGTTACCTGCAAACCATGACCTACAAGGGTGTCAACCCCATGATCGTCATTCAAATGGCACTGGCAGGGGAGATAGGGGGCGAGTAGTTACCCTTTATGAAACTATAAGTTATTCTTTCACATTTTTATTGTTATAGTATAATTATTTCATTAAAGTAGGATCTACATAAGTAATTTATGTTTTATAGAGACGCTCAGTAGGAGTCAATTGTGACAATAAATAGAATGAAATTAAGAGATATATTTGACAATCTAGAACTATCTTGCGACAAATTTGAGCATTACTTTGGTTTATATGAGAGGCATCTAGGCAGATTCGTCGGAAAAAGTCCAATGATCTTGGAGATAGGAGTTCAATTCGGAGGCAGTGCTGAAATGTGGAATAAGTATTTTGGCAAAGGAACTTTTGTTTATGGGGTGGATATCTCGCCACAATGCAATGAAACAAACTATCTAAAATTACTAATCGGGGATCAAGGGTCGCAAGAGTTCTGGATGGAAAACTTTTCTGGAATGTATAAATATTTCGATATCATTATTGATGATGGAAGTCATAACAATCCAGATCAAATAACGACTCTTTTGAATTGCTATAATTTAATTAAAGATGATGGCGTCTACTGGTGCGAAGATACACATACCTCTTACTATTTTAATGTTCGCGTTTCAGATGGCGGGTGCAAAAATAAAGATAGCTTCACTGAATTTGCTAAAAATATAGTTGACGTATTAAGCAGTAATCATGCCAAAGAGGCAATAGGCGTTGGGCCATTCGATGGCCCTCGAGTACCACCAATCCTGGTTTCGCAATTTGATAACATACAGGGAATTCATTTCTATGATTCAGTCATAGTAATAGATAAGGGTCCTCGCCTGAAATTTAGTCGGATTATTCACAAGAAAAAGGTCTAGGGATATTTTATGCGAACGCTATATTCATTCGATATATTCGATACGTTAATCGCGCGCCGGTGTGTTGAACCAAAAAATATTTTTGCTGAAATTGAAAGAAAGGTAAGGCTATATGGCTT